>JBBSJN010000008.1:0-33055 GCA_038257235.1 Chitinophagales bacterium | reverse complement strand
GTAATAGGTGTCAAATATTGTACCCCGAATCGGCAGAGCCTGGTAATTACCACTTTATACATGCATTGTCAGATATAAAGAGACGAAAGAAGGACTTTACACCGATTGGCAGGTGGACGGTGGATATAAAAGTTTGCTGGTAAGGAATAAGGCCGACAAGAATATGGCTATTATGTTGCGGGGTGTAAAGACTGCAGTTCGTTTTAATGAAAATGATTATCCGAAAGTACAAGAGGAACTGGCAGCCATCTGCAATGCTACATCACAGGTATCTATCCGGGATAAAACAGATATGATTATTTCATACCTAAGGGACCACTTCATAAAAAGTAAACAAACAATTAAAAATCCTGAACTAGCCCGGCTTTTGGTGACAGGATTTTACCAAACATCCCAAATAGAATTATTGTTTGCTTCTTGCCGGGGTAATAAATCGTTTAGTAAAGATCTGGAAAATTATATAAGCAGTTACCTACAGCAACGCTTGGAGATATTTTAGGTTTTTATTACTGCAGGAAGGCGATGGAAATTTGCAATACAACAAGAGGGGAAGTATTGAAATGGTTTTCTGTATTGAAAAAAGGATACCAACTGTTGAAGTGATTGCATAAGTCCTTATGCGGGAAAATTCAACTTTTTGATTATATGCTGAAACCGGGAATCTGTTCTGATAAAGGTACTTAAAGGATATGTATTGATACAGGCAAGTATACATTCCCGCTGCTCAAGTGCCTGCTCCATATATCTTAATGATTCCTTATAATCTTTTAAATAATAAGAAAGACAACTTAAAAAAGTGGCAGCGATATATTCTGTTTTTGAACGTAATGATAATTCATTCATAATAATCTGAATAGCAGTATAGTTATTCGTTAAAGAATAAACCCATGCTAATTCCACCAGCGGAAGGGGTTGCCTTGCAGAAACAGATAAAGCAATCTGAAAAGTTTCAATAGCTTCATTGTATTTTTTTAGTCCGGCAAGATTCAGACCTAATCCTCTATAGCCCGGATAAGAATTTGCATCTAATTCCAAGGCCTGTTTACTTGATTGCACACCTTCTTCATATCTGCCTGCATTCATATACATGATGGACAAAATATGATGTGAAATAGCAACAAGTGGCTCAAGTACTTCGGCCGATTTTTTTGCTTCTTCAATTGCTTCGTCGTATTTGCGTTCGACAAAAGTCAGGTAATAACTATACCAGTAATGTGCAGAAGCATAACTGGGATTATACTCAAATACTCTTTCAAAGCCTTTTTTTGCTTTGTCCCAATTCCAATCATAAAATGTATTGATAAATGCCAACGTTGTATATGCCTCTGATAAAGAAGAGTTTTTTTCTATTGCTTTATTTGCATAGGTCCGGGCTTTAGCCATTGCTTCATTTGTAGGAATAACACAATACAATGCCAGAATACAGTAGGCATCAGCAATGCCGGTATAAGCAACAGTCAGTTCCGGATCTTTATCTAATGCAAGCTGAAAATACTCAAGGCCTTTGATTATGCCGGCTCCACGTTTATTAAAATAAAATCTTCCTTTTAAATAGTGATCATATGCTTCTTTATTATCTGTTGGATTCTTAGTAATTATTGCTTTTTCTTCTTCCAGTAATGTAATTTTTAATTCCGCTGTAATGGCAATTGCTATTTCATCCTGAATGGCAAAAATATCATCCATATCCCTGTCGTATTTTTCAGACCATAGGTGATAACCATTATCAACATCAATTAATTGTGCTGTTATTCTGAGTTTCTGGCCTTGCTTACGAACACTGCCTTCAAGCACTGTATGTACATTCAATTGTTTGCCAATCTCACGGAGATCAATATTTTTTCCTTTAAAATAAAATGAAGAAGTTCTGCCTGCAACTCTTAGTGCCTTAACATGAGCCAACGAATTTAATATCTCTTCAGTTATGCCATCACTAAAATATTCTTGATCTGGATCATTACTCATATTGACAAATGGTAAAACTGCAATGCTTTTATTATCTGCCCTTTCGGAATTATTATTCTTCAAAGAAGTTTCATTAGAATGCACCTTGATTGATTTTTCGCCTACCAATAATATATGGTCAATTTGTACTTCATATATTTTTACAGGGTCTTTTACATTTTTCAGGACTTCCTCTTTAATAAAGATAGAGTTGATCCCTTTTTTATTTGAAACATTACTATGGACTACTTCTGAAATGAAAATCTTCCCACTATCGGCTTGTGACACAATTCTTGCAGCTATATTGACTCCGTCGCCAAAAACATCATCATTCTCAAAAATAATATCACCCAGATGAATACCGATTCTTAAATTCAAATCCGTGATGGCTTTACAGGCATTTTGTATTTGACCTGCGCAAAGAACAGCATCTGTAGCTGTGTTGAAACAGGTTAGTATTCCATCACCTAATTCTTTTATCCAACGGCCTTTATATTGTTCTATTAATGGATGGTGGAGATTTCTATTTAACTTTAATATTTCAAATGCTTTTTCTTCATCTTGTCCCATTAAAGCAGTATACCCGACAATGTCGGTAAACATTATAGCAGCGAGTTGTCGGCTTTGAGGCAATGTTTCAAGATTAACTTTAGTAAGTTAAGTAAAATGGTAAGCTTTCCAATAATTATTAAAATAAAAAAACCGTCTCGCCTTAGGCAAAACGGTTTAAATAGTATGATTCAATTCTTTGTAAATTTATATAGTAATTTAGGCAACCGCTTTCTTCACCAAATCAGCTGCTTCGCTTAATAGAATAGCAGATTGAACCTGTAAGCCACTTTCATCAATTAGTTTCTTAGCTTCTACGGCATTGGTTCCCTGTAAACGAACAATAATCGGGATATTGATATTTCCCAACTTTTGGTATGCATCGATAACACCCTGCGCCACACGGTCGCAACGAACGATGCCGCCAAAGATGTTGATAAGGATTGCTTTTACAGCAGGGTCTTTCAATATGATTTTAAATCCTGCTTCCACCGTTTGTGCATTGGCACTGCCACCCACATCAAGAAAATTGGCCGGTTCCCCACCGCTTAATTTTATCATATCCATTGTAGCCATGGCAAGACCCGCACCATTTACCATGCAACCTACGTTGCCATCGAGTTTTATAAAGTTGAGGTTAAACTGTCCGGCTTCTACTTCGGTAGGGTCTTCTTCTGTTACATCTCTGAGAGATGCAAGGTCTTTGTGACGCATGAGAGAGTTTTCGTCTAACCCCATCTTACAGTCAACAGCAATTATTTTATCATCAGACGCTTTGAAAAGTGGATTGATCTCAAGCATAGAACAATCTAAACCGATATAGGCATTGTAAAGATTGGTTACAAATTTTACACAGTTTTTAAATGCCTGACCACTGAGTCCAAGGTTGAAAGCAATCTTTCTAGCCTGAAAAGCCTGCAAGCCACCGGAAGGGTGTACCCACTCTTTAAAAATTTTGTCGGGAGTGTTGTGCGCCACATCTTCAATGTTCATGCCGCCTTCGGTGCTGTACATGATTACATTCTGCCCTTTTGTACGATCTAATAATATGGAGAGATAGAATTCTTTTCTTTCACTGGGGCCATCGTAGTACATATCCTGCGCCACCAAAACTTTATTTACTACTTTACCAGCAGGACCGGTTTGTATAGTTACCAATGTGCCGCCCAATATCTTGTTGGCAAAGTCACTTATTTCTTCGAGGCTTTTGCCAACTTTTACACCATTGATGCCTGTTTCTTTTACAGTTCCTTTTCCTCTGCCACCGGCATGTATCTGTGCTTTTATTACTGCAAAGTTGCTGCCTGATTCGTTCTTGATCTGGCGATAAGCCAGTTCTGCTTCATGCACTGTATTACATGCAAAACCTTCCTGCACAGGAACATTGTATTTTTTTAATAACTCTTTTGCCTGGTATTCGTGTAGATTCATTATAAAAAAATTTGCTGCGAAGATAAGGAATAGCCATTAAGCAGGTACTCCTATGTCGTTTCACTTTATGGCAGTGTAGAAGATGCTGAATGGAGATTTTTTTAGGATGCTGTATCTTTCGGGAATGAGATTGGTGTTTATTATTTTAAGTATGATTGTTTTTTCCTGTACCAGTTCTAAAAACATGGTATGGCAAAGTGGTAATAATTCTATTACCGGATCAGCCTTTTATAAACAAGCAGCTGCTATGAACTGGGCTGCCAGAGATTCTTTTGCTGTAAAGGAAATACTGGCCGGAAATGTTCCAGGATTTTTAAGAGAGTTTAAGCCAATTAATGTTTCGGTAACGGATTCAGCTACCGGGAAAAAAATAAATGCAACTTATTATGTGGCGCCGGATTATTTATGCGTTGGCAATAATAATGATTGGGCAAGAATAAATATTTCTCCAAAAGCGGCACAACAAATTGCGGATGATTTTGAATGTTTTCTGCCAACCAGGAAAATGGTGGATGATATTTATAATGCGGCCGCTGTAAAACTGGAACCTGTGCCGATGTATGCTTATAGAGACAGCACACCAACCATGTGGCAACATCATTTAATAATAGAAGGTCAACGAAAAGGAAAAACAGGATTGATAGCAGGTATAAAAAAAGATGTGGTGATAAGCGGAAAGATTTCAAGAGATGGAAGACCAGACAGAGTGGCTATCTATGGCTGGCACAAACCGGATGGTATGCCTATTCAGTCATTATTTACAGGCCATATATACTGGTGGGTAGATTACAGCCAGGGCATACGGTTAGTCTACCGCAATATAAAAGTAGATGGCAGGTGGATGGATTACATTGATGTGCTAAAAGACAGAACCCTACTACGCTTATTATGCGATGAAGAGTTTTGCGATTTTTACCGGTATAGCTATTAATAATAGCTGGTCAACAACCGGGGTTATAAATTTATAATTAACAAATATGCGGTGCTGGTTTACCTTTGTAAGATTATCTTGCAGCGGTTTTTTACCGGGTTGAATAAAATGGAAATATTCTGAAAAATTTTTCAACATACATACTTTTTGTACTCTTATTCGTCGTTGCTCAGCGAAGTTTTGCTCAGGAAGAAGTAATACAAGGTATAGGAAACAGGGTCAGAACTGTTGGTGGCGCCGGTAGAACCGGGTCAACAGGTACTGACAGTTTAAGAAGAAGAAATAGAAATGAAGATTCAATAACGATCAGCTTCAGGTATTTAGATTCAACGGGCACTTTCAAACTTGATTCTTCCGTCAGTGATTTTGCAAAGCGGTTTCCTATACCTGCCACACATATTTTTTTAGGCAATACAGGTAATGCTGCTAAATCATTATTATTTTCTCCGCAATTTTCATCCGGCTATAATACCGGCTTTAATGCTTTTGATATTTATACCTGGAAGCCGGAAACTGTACGGTTTTTTAATACAACAAGGCCTTACTCAGAATTGAATTACCAGTTGGCAAGCAGGGCAGAGCAGATAATAGATTTATTGCATACGCAAAATCTTAAACCCGACTGGAATATTTCATTCAGGTACCGGCTGATCAATGCCCCGGGATTTTTTAAGAACCAAAAAACTAATCATAATAATTATCTTGTGAACTCCTTGTATGCGTCTAAAAACAGACGCTACAAAAATTACTTTATGCTTTTGGGGAATAAACTCCAGTCTGCAGAGAATGGTGGCATAGTAGATACGATTGATTACCTGAATCACCCGAATAAAGCCTACAATGATCGTTTCAATATTCCTGTAAAACTGGGTGGCGATGAAGGCTTCTCCGCCAATTTCTTTTCCACCAATATTACTACCGGTAATAAATACAGTTTGTTTACCGTATTGCTACGACAGCAATATGATTTAGGTAAGAAAGATTCTATTGTTACAGATTCCACGGTAATTCCTTTATTCTTCCCAAGACTTCGTTTCGAACATACATTTACACTTGAGCAGAATAAATACATCTTCCAGGACTTTGTTGCTGATTCTGTTTATTACAAGACTTATTATGATACTACACTGAACAAGCGGGTTGATACATTCTTGCTTAAAGAAAGGTGGAATATTATGACGAATGATTTTTCCATTTATCAGTTTCCGGATGCAAAGAACCTGCATCAGTTTATAAAAGCAGGATTGACGATTCAAAACCTGACCGGCGAATTTTCGTCATCTAAAGGGAGTTATTATAACCTGTTCGGCCATGCAGAATATAGAAATAAAACAAAAAACCAACAGTGGGATTTAGAAGCGAATGGTAAACTATATTTTACAGGGTTTAATTCAGGCGATTTTGAAGCGTCTGTCAGTCTGCAAAGATTATTGGGGAATAAGATAGGCTATCTGCAGGTTGGATTTCAAAACACCAATCGTTCACCATCTACTATTTATGATAACAGAAGTAGTTTTTACCTGGTGAAAACAGCGAATGACTTCAAAAAGGAAAACAACACACACCTATTTGCTTCATATTTTCTTCCATCGTTTAAGTTCAGGTTAACAGGTCATTATTATTTGTTTACTAATTATACCTACATTAAAAATTATTTCGAGTTGCAACAGGAAAGTGCTTTATTGAATGTGCTGCAGATCGCATTAGAGAAAACAATAAAACTCGGCAAGCATTGGAACTGGCATGCCGAAATTTATTTTCAGCAGGCAATTGGCAATGCACCCATCAATGTTCCTGTAATCTATACCCGCAACAGAATTGCTTACGAAGGAAATCTTGGGTTCAAAAATCTTGATATAGCTATGGGTGCTGAATTCAGGTATAGAACAGCATACAAAGCAGATGGTTACTCACCTGTGCTTGGTCAATTCTTCTTTCAGGATAGTATAACAATAAACAATAAGGTGCCTGATATAGCTGCTTATATTCATTTCAGAATCAAACCATTCAAAGCGTTTATCAGGGCGGAAAACTTAAATACTGCAAGAGCTGCCAATGGTTTTGGATTTACAAGAAATAATCTTGTTGCGCCGGGCTATGCTTTACCGGGCCTTCTGATAAGGGTAGGAGTGTATTGGAGTTTTGTTAACTGATTGACAATCTTTTAGAAACTTTTGTAATTGTCTTCAAACCTGCTTTTTTCTACCGGTTTTTGATGTTATCTTTGTCAGGTTCATGAAAAAAATCCTTACATCAATTGTGCTTGTTTGCTACCTCGCTGTTACCAGCGGATTGGTACTCAATCACCATTACTGTATGGACAGGCTTGCTTCTACGCAACTATTCGGGTCTTCAAATAAGGTGTGTGGCGATTGCGGGATGCACACCGATGAGTCCAATGGCTGTTGCCGGGATGAAGTAAAAGTTGTAAAGCTTGTACAAGATCAGAATAAGATTCCCGTTGTTACGTATGAGTTTCCATCTTTAGACCAGCTTGTAATAAAACCTTCTGAATTTATCGCTGCACTATTTCAAAATACTGGCATACAACGTCATTTTTACAATCACTCTCCACCCCTTTTATCTGCACAGGACACTTATCTGCAGAATAACGTTTTCAGAATTTGATACTAATTTATGTTAAGCTATCGTTTCTATGAATATAGAAATCATAATATGAGCCTGTAATGGTATATAACCATGCGGCATTTATTCTTCTATTAATAATTATAATTAAATAAAAAATTTATGAAATCGTTAAAAATATTTTCAATGGCTGCTATGTTTACAGCCGTATCAATGGTAGCAGTAGCACAAACAAGTACTGAAACATTTAAAGTATCTGGTAACTGCGGTATGTGTAAGTCGAAAATTGAAAAAGCAGCGAAAGATGCCGGTGCAAAAGATGCTGCCTGGAATACGGATACGAAAGAAATAACAGTTACGTATAAAAGCAGTTCAACTAACGCAGCTAAAATTCAGCAGAAAATTGCTGATGCAGGGTATGACAACGCTGGGTTCAAATCGACACTGGAAGCATACAATAAATTACCTGGTTGTTGCAAGTATGAGAAGTCTTCTATGGATACGAATGAAGGAATGAAGGACTGCTGCAAAGATGGTAAGTGTACTATGGAAGGTCATGATGGTAAGGATTGTTGCAAGAAAGATGGGGATAAGATGAGTTGCTGCAAAGAAGGTAAGTGTACTATGGAAGGTCATGATGGTAAGGATTGTTGCAAGAAAGATGGAGATAAGATGAGTTGTTGCAAAGATGGTAAGTGTACAAAAGAAGGACATGATGGTAAAGATTGTTGCAAGAAAGAAGATGCACACAAAGGACACAAACATTAATTTATCAATCTTGTACTCCGGTATATTGCCGGAGTACTTTTAATATGCTATGATCAGATTAGTTAAATCATTTTTAGTGCTGTCAATTATTATGTTGATAGTTCAAACCGCTTATTCACAGCCAAAATATGGAAAAGAGGCTTTTGAAATTGCATTGCCTTCGTTGAATGGTGATACGTTGAAGTTATCTTCTTTAAAAGGTAAAATTGTGTTGCTGGATTTTTGGGCATCGTGGTGTGGGCCTTGCAGGTCTGCCAATAAGGATATTGGAAAACTGTATTCGAAATTCAAGGATAAAGGGTTTGAAGTGTTCAGTGTTTCATTAGATGATAATATCAATGCATGGGAAAAAGCTGTGAAGAAGGATAAGATTACCTGGCAACAGGTAAATGATAATGGAGGATGGGACGCCAGAACTGCAAGGCAATGGTATATTCAGGCTTTGCCAACTACATTCCTGATAGATAAAGACGGAAAACTGATGGCAATGGATCTTACTGAAAAGGAACTTGAAAATGTACTGAAAGATTTACTATAGGACTGATCATAGCCATGAGGAACATGGATATGAAAAAGATTATTATTTTTTTACTATTGCTCAGTAGTAGTACATTATTTGCGCAAAAAATTAAGTCTTCAAAATCTGCCACAGCAGGCAGAGATACAACCACTACATTTGAAGTCTTTGGCTCTTGTGAGATGTGCAAAATGCGCATTGAAGAAGCTGCCAAAGGAAAAGGTGTTAAATCAGTCTTTTGGGATGTTGATTCAAAAATACTTACGCTGGTTTATGATCCATCCATTACTACGAGTTATAAAGTTCATGATCGTATTGCTGATGTTGGGCATGATACCAGATTAGTAAAATCGTCAGACAAGGTGTACAATGCATTGCCGGATTGTTGCCGCTTTAGAGATGGAGCAAGCACACATCATGACGGGATGGATGATAATGAGGATTTAGCGATAATGGGTGTTGTAGTAGAACAGGATGGTAAAGGAAATTTGAAACCGCTACAAGGAGCTTCTATTATTATTGATGACAAACCCGGGGGAATCAGTACCAATGAAAATGGTTTTTTTACAATTACTGTTTCCGGGAAAACGAATATCGTAGTAAGCTATGCAGGTTATCAAACCAAAAGCATTGAAGTTAATGCAGGTCAGCATGTAAGTATCGTTTTGAATGGGAAAAAAGAGTTACAAGAAGTAAAGATCACTGCCAGAAGAAAATCATCCTTTATTTCTCCTACTTCTGCCATCCGCACATTGGTAATGACGGAGAAGGAGTTGTTCAAAGCCGCTTGTTGTAACCTCAGTGAAAGTTTTGAGACCAATGCATCGGTTGATGTTTCTTACAGCGATGGTGTAACCGGTTCCAAACAAATTCAATTACTGGGGTTATCCGGCATTTATTCGCAGCTAAATATTGAAAACCTTCCTGGCCCTAGAGGTATTGCAACACTTTGGGGTTTAAATTCTATTCCCGGTACCTGGGTAGAAAGTATTCAATTGTCGAAAGGAGTTGGTTCTGTTGTCAATGGGTTTGAAAGTATTACCGGCCAGATCAACGTTGAATTAAAAAAGCCGGAAACTGCTGAGCAACTGTATGCAAATGCCTATGTAAATAATATGGGAAAAACAGATTTGAACCTGAACCTTGCCAAAAAGATCAATGATAAATGGTCAACCGGACTTTTGTTGCACAATGCATTTATGAATAATAGTCAGGTAGATTTTAACAAAGATGGTTTCCGTGATATACCTACTGGAAATCTTTTCAGTGCATTGAACCGATGGAAGTACAGTGATAATAAAGGTGTGGAAGGACAGGTTGGAGTCAGGTTGCTGATTGATAATAAAGAGGGTGGTGAAACAATGTTTGAGTCTTCAAAAGACAGACTAACTACCAACCACTATGGATTAGGGATTGATACAAGAAGATTTGATGCCTTTGCAAAGATCGGATATGTGTTTCCTGAAAAAAGATATAAGAGCTTTGGATTACAGCTGTCAGCTTTTAATCATAAGCAGGATTCTTATTTCGGGCAAACGATATATGATGCAAAGCAAACTAATTTTTATTCCAACCTGATCTATCAGTCAATCATAGGTAACACGAATCATAAATTCAGAACAGGATTGAGCTTTGTGGGAGATAATTATGATGAGTTGTTCAGGAATACCAACTATAAAAGGAATGAAAATGTAGCTGGTGCTTTTTTTGAATACACTTATAGTTATCTGAAAAAGCTGGATGTGATCGTAGGTTTGCGGGGAGATCATAATAACCTGTACGGATTTTTTGTAACACCAAGATTGCATCTTCGTTATCAGCCCGTTGATAAAACAGTAATCCGTTTAGCTGTTGGTAAAGGACAACGTACCGCAAATATTCTGGCTGAGAATTCCAGTGTGTTGGTTAGTTCAAGACAAGTGAATATTCCAACAGCAATTGCAGGAAAAGCATACGGCCTTAACCAGGAAGTAGCCTGGAGTACTGGTATTACATTAGATCAGCGTTTCCGTTTGTTCAACAGGAACGGTTCAATTGGATTGGATTATTACAGAACCAGTTTTAACAATCAGGCGGTCGTTGATCTGGACAGGTCGGCACAGCAGGTAAATTTTTACAATCTGGATGGTAAATCATATTCCAATAGCTTTTTAGCGGAACTGAATTATGAACCGTTCGATAAATTTGAAGTAAGATTGGCTTATCGCTTGTTTGATGTAATGACAACCTACAGCGGAAACTTATTGGAAAGGCCGTTGGTTTCCAAACACAGAGGTTTTGCTAATCTGGCTTACGAAACAGGAAGCTGGAAATTTGATTATACTGTAACATTTAATGGTACAAAACGGATTCCATCTACTGCAGATAATCCTCCGCAATATCAATTACCAGAAAGATCTCCCTCTTATACAATGATGAATGCACAGGTAAGTAAAACGATTGGAAAGAAAAAACCTTTTGATATTTATGTGGGAGGAGAGAACCTGACAAACTTTTATCAGAAAAATGTAATCATTGCTCCGGAGCAACCCTTTGGGCCTAATTTCGATGCATCATTGATCTGGGGTCCTGTTTCGGGAAGAATGTTTTATACGGGTATTAGATTTAAAATTAAATAATAGTGTGAAACTATTTATTAAAAATATGGTTTGTGCCCGTTGCATTAAGAGTGTAACGGGCATTTTCCGTTCGGTGGATACTGATTTGAAAAATATTAAACTTGGTGTGGCAGAAGTTGAGGCTGAATTATCACAAAGGAATTTAGAAACAGTAAAAAGATTATTGGAAGAAGAAGGTTTTGAACTGATTGATGATAACAAGATGAAACTGGTGGAAAGTATCAAGAACCTGATTGTAGAACTGGTGCATTATAAAGACCTGGAGGAGATGAAGGAAAATCTTTCTGATTACTTAAGTAAACAATTACATAAGGATTATACCTATCTCACCAATTTATTTTCTTCTATCGAAGAAACAACAATTGAGCAGTATTTTATTTTACAGAAAATTGAGAAAGTAAAAGAATGGCTGGTGTACGACCAGCTAACGCTGAGCGAAATGGCATATAAATTAGGTTATAGCAGTGTGGCACATCTTTCGGGACAGTTTAAAAAGATTACCGGATTCACTCCAAGCCAGTTTAAAAAGCTGAAAGATCATAACCGGACAAAACTGGAAGATATCTAATCAGTAAATACTATAACAGAAAATGAAAATTGTATAACAACATGCAGGGCTTGAAGGCGGAGTTTTGTTTTATAAAATTAATCCAACATGAAACACAATTATCAGGTTACCGGAATGACTTGCGGCAGTTGCGAAGCAAAAGTAAAAAGCAGTTTGCTTTCTTTGCCGGAGGTATTATCGGCTGAAGTTTCACACAAAGAAAATTCAGCCACTATAGAAATGAGCAAACACATTTCACTGGCTGCATTACAAAAAGCTTTGGGCGGGGAAGAAAGTAAATATAAAATCTCTGCTGTCCATCATAGCGAAACTATAGAGCAAACCAAAAACTGGTTTACAATTTACAAACCTGTTTTATTAATTTTCTTTTATATCCTTACAACAACCTTATTGGTAGAGTATGTTGCGGATAGTTTTAACTGGATGCGATGGATGAGCCATTTCATGGCAGGATTCTTCCTGACCTTTTCTTTTTTCAAATTACTGAACCTGAAAGGCTTTGCAGAAAGCTATGCCATGTATGATATTGTGGCAAAGCAATGGAATGGCTGGGGATATGTATATGCGTTTACCGAACTGGCACTGGGATTTGCTTTTTTGACTGGCTTTAATTTAATTATTACCAATGCAGTTACCCTGGTGATAATGACGATAAGCATTATTGGTGTATTGCAAAGTGTATTGAATAAACGGAAAATTAAATGTGCCTGCCTGGGTGATGTTTTTAACCTGCCCATGAGCACTATTACTATAATAGAAGATGCATTGATGATTGCTATGAGTGCATTCATGTTACTAACGATGTTATAAATGATAATTGTAAAATCAATAGGAAAATTTTTCTGGAAAATCTTCAAAGCTATTTTTGTAAGAGAAAAAAGTTGTTGTAAATAAGTACTGCACGGTATTTGTTAAATTCTGATGAAAAGCTCTAACTTTAAGAGAAGTTGAAAAGAATATCAACCATAAAAATCAAAGTCACTTTACTGCTAGTGGTGTTTTCAATGAGTAATCTTATTGGCTTTGCCTGTTCTGATATATTTCTACCAAATATATTTCGCTGGGTACACATTACGACAGCGATATGGGATTTGGAGCCGGCTTAGTAATTACATATTAATTTAAAACTAAAAATCAACAACATGAAAAAGAATCACTATGGAACGTTTATGACCGTGTTAGCCATATCATTTATTATAATGTATGGTGTAATGTTTTTAAATGTAGCAGATAGCAACCATATTTACCTAAGCCTTACAAGAACATATATGACTTTGTTGATGGTGGCCCCTATGGCAATCGTTATGCTGCTGATGATGGGAAATATGTATCCCAGTAAAAAAGCAAACGGAATAATCATTGTTACGGCATTGGTCATTTTCTCTCTTTCCCTGGCAGGCTTAAGAACACAAACCCTCGTTGGAGATGAACAGTACATGAAAGCAATGATACCGCATCACTCTTCGGCGATACTAACCAGCGAACAAGCTAATTTAAAAGACCCTGAAGTTAAAAAACTGGCTGAAGGAATTATAGAAGCGCAGAAGAAGGAAATTGCTGAAATGAAAGCCATACTTAAGCGACTAAAATAAAATAATAGATCATTTAGCATCAA
This sequence comes from Chitinophagales bacterium, assembly GCA_038257235.1. Classification (GTDB taxonomy): domain Bacteria; phylum Bacteroidota; class Bacteroidia; order Chitinophagales; family Chitinophagaceae; genus JJ008. Next base: position 19,528 of record JBBSJN010000008.1, on the reverse strand, counting down.
CTAAGATTATCATATAATTTTTCATAAATATGCTGAAAACGAAGAGTATCTGTTACAGGCAAGTAGCTCAATAAACCGATTTTAATATCAATGGAATTACTAATTTTTGTAAAAACACGGAAGCTGTAAATTTGATTATACGGCAATCTTTAATGGCACCAAACGAATTCCCTATACTTTTGCTAATCCTGTTCAGTACCTGTTACCGGAAAGATCGCTTTCTTATCCATTAGAGAATGCACAGGTTAGTAAAACAGTCTGAAAAAAAGGACCTTTGATTCTTATTTTGATGCTTCGATGATTTTGGGATCGGTCACGGGGAGAATGTTTTATAAATGACAGTTGCAAAATCAATATAGAAGTTTTTCTGGAAAATCTTCAACGCTTTATTTGTAAGAAAGAAGGATTGCTGTAAATGACACCATCTTATGAAAAGATTCATTATATTATAATCAGGTACATTCAAATGGTTCTTGAGATTGTGTGAATCATGTAACTTCTCTTCATAATTATGTAACACTACTTACGGTTTTAAAAGTCAACTTTAGCATTCAAACATTAAATATCAGATAAATGAAACGTTTTACTTTTTATTCAATACTTTTTATTGCAGCTATAAGCCTACTACCAGCCTGTAATACCAAACAAACAACTGACCAGCTACTGAAAGATGATACCCAACGTAAGGAAATTGCTGCTGCTATTATACATAATCCGGGTTACCATATGGAGCTGATGCAGATGATGATGAATACCGATAGCAGTAGGCAAATGATGGGGCAAAACATGATGCAAGATTCTGGCATGATGAATATGATGATGACACACATGATGAATATGGCAGACAATGATTCAACAATGTGTAGAAACATGATACAGATGATGCAACAAAAGCCGATGATGATGCAAATGATGAAAGAGATGAATACCGGAAAAGTGGATAATAGTAAAATGAAAATGCAGTAAGGAACTGATAATTACAAAAACTTTAAAACAATTCAATGCACAATAATTCATGGGGCTGGGGTATGGGTTGGGGCATGTGGCTCATTCCACTTGTAGTGATAATCATTGTAGTCTTTCTATTGAAAGGAAGGGGTAAAAAGTAAAATCATCGAAAACCTATAGTTCAAGTTTACGGTTAAGTTCAAAAAACGGCTTTCGTATTTAATTGAAAGCCATTTTTGTACAAAAAGGGACTTTTGTAAGTAAATAAATACCATTTAAATATAAATCAATCTCAAAATTGTATAAAGAATTTGCTGATAAATTGTTTTACCTTTATAAGGCGATAAAATGAAAAAGTTCATTACTGCCATATTAGCTGTATTGTATTTAGGCACTTCTTCCGGTGCTACCATACATATGCATTATTGCATGGGCAAACTGACTGATTGGAGTTTGAACGACAGCAAATCAAAAACCTGCCCTAAATGCGGCATGGAGAAATCCCACAAATCTGATAATGGCTGCTGCAAGGATGAACACAAGTTTTTAAGAGATGATTCTGCACAGAAATTAACAAAAAGCAATCTGCAAATGTTGCAGTTATTCTCCGTAGCCATTCCTGCTTCCTTTACTGAATTACCAGCTACAGATATTCTATCTGTAACAGAAGAAAATCCTATCAGCCATGCGCCACCACGAACTCATGGCGTAGCTATATACATTTTCAAGCGTTCCTTCCTGATTTAGAAATTATTCCTCTTTATACCGGGCAATCACTATTGCCGGGCTTTTGGCATTTCTGTATGCCAGTAATATTTCTTATTCACTAAACAAAAAATATAATAAAATGAAAGCAATTAAAATGCTGATGATGGCAGCGTTAACCATTTTTTCTGTTACTGCTTTTACGCAAGACAGCACGAAACAAAAATCTAAAATGAAAATGCAGAAAATGGAGCAAATGAAATACAGTTGCCCCATGCATCCGGATGTAACCAGCAACAAGGTAGGTAAATGTTCCAAATGTGACATGGATATGACCAAAATGAAAATGCAGAAGATGGATAAAATGAAATACAGTTGTCCGATGCATGCCGATGTTACCAGTGATAAACCCGCCAAGTGTACCCAATGCGGTATGGATATGACCAAAATGAAAAAAGATAAAATGGAAATGAGTGCCATAAAAACTTATGCATGCCCAATGCACCCTGATGTAACCAGTGATAAGCCGGGTAAATGTTCTAAATGCAACATGGATATGAAAGAAAAGGCAGCAGTGGTATATGCTTGTCCAATGAAATGTGAAGGCGATAAAACCTACGACAAGGCAGGCAAATGCCCTAAATGCGGAATGGATTTAAAAGAAAAAACGGAGAAAAAAGATGATCACTCAGGTCACAAACATTAATAGTAAAAACAAAAAAAATAGAATGGAAAAAATATTTATGAAACCGAATACTTGACGGAAGATAAATTGAATGAAATTAAAAAATTACCAGCTGAAGCTAAAAAAGTGGCCATGGCAGGCGAACTAAAATAATTTCATCAATTGTGCTGGAATGACGAAGGCCCTTTATAAAAATGGTGAATATGATGAAGACTTATTGTAACAATATGGAATGGCCAATATGCTAGGGTTTGATGCTGAGCATAGAATTACCTATAGCTCGGGCTTTAATTTTTGCAAAGCAGAAAATGAAATAAGTATGGACCAATTAAGTTTATATGTTTTTATTATTCCATCAGCAGCCTTGCTGCTTATGATTATTCTTGTTGTTCATTTAAAGAAAAGGGCAGTCAATCATCAGACTTTTATGCACCTGTTATGGAACATCACCCTGTGCTCATTCATACTGAATTTTGTTTGGGAGATGTTGCAGATGCCATTGTTCAGTAACATGTCATTGGGTTGGCAAACTACCCTGTTTTGCACACTTGCGTCTGTAGCAGATACCATCATGGTACTTTTAATCTATTATGGGTTCGCATCGCTGTATAATAATAACTGGTGGATGATCAGGCCAAGACCCTACCGGTTGTTGATTCTTGTATTAACCGGAGGCGCAGGTGCTGTGCTGGCTGAACTGCGGCATATTAATTTGGGGACATGGATTTATGCAACACATATGCCAATCATACCGGGTTTAAAAGTGGGTCTGGTACCAGTATTACAGTTTATGCTTTTGCCTGGCGTTATTTATTTTCTGGCATTAAGTTTCAAAAAAAAATTAGATCAATCCAAACATTAAAAACAATTGGTAACCTCAAAATTAAAAAAATGAAAAAAATAATTTTCCCCATTGCAATCGTTACCGTGCTGACTATTGTTTCCTGCAACAGCAATAACCAGTCAGCTAAAGAAGATGACAGCATGATGAACCAAGATTCCACTATGCCCATGCAGGATAATAAAATGACGGATGAAAATGTAAAAATGGTATCAGCCACTTTTCCAACAGTTGATGCCGGAGTTTCCAAGTACATGAAATCGATGCTGCAAAATTACCTCGGTATTAAAAATGCCTTGATTGATGGGAATTCTGATAAAGCAGCCTCATCCTCTGCTGCTATGCATGAAACAATGAAAAGCTTTGATAAATCCTTACTGACTGCAGAACAAAAAAAAGTATATGATGAAATTGAAAGTGATCTGAAAAAACATGCAGAACACATTTCTAAAAATAAACTTGATCATCAACGGGATCAATTTGCAATGATGAGTAAGGATATGTATGATATGGTAAAGGCTTTTGGTGCAGGCATGACTTTGTATCACGACCATTGCCCCATGTTTAAAGACGGCTCTATGTGGCTGAGTGAATCAAAAGATATTCGTAATCCTTATTATGGAGAAAAGATGATGGACTGTGGAAGTGCAGAAGAAATGTTTAAATAAACAAAAGGCAATAGCAATGCTTTAAAAGTTGCTTGTTGGAAATTGCCCAATAAAAAAATGTTATGATTCCTAAATTAATCTCCTGGTCTTTAAAAAACAGGTACATCGTATTGCTAATGGCAACGGGTTTATTTGTGTGGGGTATTTTTAATATTAAGAAGAACCCGATAGATGCTATTCCTGATTTGAGCGAAAATCAGGTAATTGTTTTTACCGAATGGATGGGTCGTGGTCCGCAGATTATGGAAGATCAGGTTACCTATCCGTTAGTGAGCAATTTGCAGGGTATTCCCAAAGTAAAAAATATCCGGGGCACATCCATGTTCGGGATGAGTTTTGTGTATGTGATTTTTGAAAATGACGTAGATGTTTATTGGGCAAGAACAAGAGTGTTAGAACGTTTGAATTATGCACAAAGACTGTTACCTGATGGAGTAACGCCAACATTAGGCCCTGACGGAACAGGGGTAGGTCATGTGTTCTGGTACACACTTGATACAAAAAATCTTGATCTGGGAGAGCAGAGAGCTTTGCAGGACTGGTATGTTAAGCTGGCATTGCAAACAGTTCCAGGTGTTGCAGAAGTTGCATCCTTCGGTGGATTTGAAAAGCAATACCAGTTGGTGATTGACCCGGTGAAATTGCAATTCTATAACGTTTCTCTGATGGATGTAATGACGAAAGTAAAAGCAAGTAACAATGATGTTGGGGGGCGGAAATTTGAAATGAGTGATATGGCTTATATCATCCGTGGTTTGGGATACATAAAAAACAAAGATGACATTGAAAGTATTGGAGTAGGGGATTATAATGGTATCCCGGTAAGGGTTAAAGATATTGGCACTGTTCAAATGGGTGGTGATTTAAGGCTTGGAATTTTTGATGAGAATGGAGAAGGTGAAGTGGTGGGCGGCATCGTAGTGATGCGGTACGGTGAAAATGCAGATAAAGTGATTGCAGCAGTAAAAGAAAAAATGAATGATGTACAGAAGGGATTGCCCGAGGGTGTGACATTTAAAATAGCTTACGACCGCAGTGAATTAATTGAAGCAGCTATAGGAAACATAAAAGTAAAGCTCATTGAAGAGATGGCAGTGGTAGCATTAATTGTAATCATCTTTTTATTTCACTGGCGGAGTGCTTTAAGTATCATCGTACAGATCCCGATTACAATTGCAATAAGTTTTATTCTCTTAAACTATTTTGATATTTCATCCAATATCATGTCATTAACTGGTATTGCGTTGGCAATCGGAGTGATAGTGGATAATGGGATTATCATGAGTGAGAATGCTTATCGTCATTTATCAGATTGGCAAAACAAGCACAACCCTAAAGTGTAAACAATGAAAAAACTATTTAATAAACTAAAAGGTAAGAAAGATTATTACCGCATACCGGAGTTGGAGCGGATGCGGTTGATTGAAAAAGCCTGTGTACAGGTATCAAGGGGGGTGTTCTTTTCTACCATCATCATCATTGCTTCTTTTTTACCGGTGTTTTTATTAACCGGGCAGGAAGGAAAATTGTTTCATCCGCTGGCATTTACCAAAACATTCATCATGATTGTGGATGCCATTCTGGTGATAACATTGGCCCCGGTACTTATTTCCTTTTTTATGAAAGGCAGGTTCAGGCCAGAATCAAAAAATCCTGTTAATCGGTTTTTAGAAAAAATTTATGAGCCGGTGATCCGCACTTGTATAAAATGGCGAAAAACAACCATCGCTGTAAATATCATTGCATTGGCCATTAGCATCCCTATGCTGATGAGCCTGGGTAAGGAATTTATGCCGCCATTAGATGAAGGTTCCATTTTATTTATGCCGGTAACCTTACCCGATGTTTCCAACAGTGAAGCAAAACGCATTTTACAGGTGCAGGATAAATTAATTAAATCAGTGCCTGAAGTTAAAAATGTGCTGGGTAAAGCAGGAAGAGCAAATACAGCAACTGATAATTCTCCTATCAGTATGATTGAAACTATTATTTTGCTAAAACCACAAAGTGAATGGAGAAATGGGTTATCGAAAAACGATATTATCAATGAGTTGAATGCAAAGTTACAGATACCCGGTGTAACTAATGGATGGACTCAGCCTATTATAAACCGTATCAATATGCTTTCAACAGGAATCCGAACTGATGTAGGCGTAAAAGTGTACGGACAAGATCTCGATACCATTTATGCATTTGCAGAAAAAATAAAAAAAGAACTGGAAGGTATTGATGGTGTAAAAGATTTGTATGTAGAACCTATCACCGGCGGCAAGTATATTGATATTGTTGTTAAACGGGATGAGATTAGCAGGTATGGATTAACGGTAGATGATGTAAACCGTGTAGTGGAAATTGCATTAGGTGGTATGCAGTTAACAACAACTGTAGAAGGCCGTGAACGTTTTTCTGTGAACGCAAGGTTTGGCCAGGATTTCAGAAATAATCTTTCCTCTTTAAAACGCTTACAGGTACAAACCATGAAATACGGCCCTGTTCCATTGGAAGCTGTTGCGGATGTAAAAATTACCGAAGGTCCACCCATGATCAATTCAGAAAATGCAATGCTGCGGGGTACAGTATTGTTCAATGTTCGGGAAAGAGATTTGGGTAGTACGGTTAATGATGCTAAGGAAAAACTTGATAATATGATTGCCAAATTACCGAAAGGTTATTTCATGGAGTGGAGCGGCCAGTATGAAAACCTTATTCGCAGTGAAAAAACATTAAAAATGATTATGCCTGTTGTGTTACTGATCATTTTCCTCTGCATGTATTTTGCCTTTAATTCAGCAAGAGAAGCATTCCTCAGTTTGATCTCTATTCCGTTTGCATTAATAGGTGGTGCATTCATGATCTATTTCTGGGGTGTGAATTTATCGGTGGCAGTGGCAGTTGGTTTTATTGCGTTGTTTGGATTAGCTGTTGAAACAGGAATTGTTATGGTTATCTATCTCAACGATGCCATGCAGCAATTAGTGGAGAAAAAAGGTAATTCAAAAGAAACAATCACAAAGCAGGATTTGAGGGAATATGTAATATCGGGTGCAGCAAAACGCCTTCGACCAAAATTGATGACGGTAAGTGTTTCCCTTTTTGCATTGATACCTATTCTTTGGAGTCATGGTGTTGGTAGCGATGTGATGAAACCTATTGTATTGCCAATGGTAGGTGGAGTACTCACATCAGCCACACATATACTATTGGTAACTCCATTGATTTTTTTAATGGCCAAAGAATATGAATTGAGAAAACATGGCAAAATAGACGTGTTGGAAACAAAGCATTAATTAATATCAGACGAAAAAAAATCGGCATGAAAAAAATAATAGTATTATTTGGAGGAATATTCATCATACAGGCAGCATTTTCACAACAGGTGTTGACTATGGGTGCTATTCAGTCTGCAATCGAAGAAAATCATCCTGCATTGAAAATGCTTGATGCAGAAGCCCGTTCAATGAATGAAGCTGCAAAAGGTGCTTATAGTTGGATGCCTCCCGAACTGGGTGTAGGGTTTTTTCAAACACCGTATGACCCGGGAAGATGGAAATCAATGAATGGTCAGCCCGGTATGGGTGCCTTTATGCTTTCTGCTCAGCAGATGTTTCCGAATAAAAAAAGACAAGAAGCGGAATTTAGTTTTATGAATGCACAGTCAACAGTCGAATTACAAAAAAAAGATGTACTGGTGAATGAATTGCTCTATATAGCCAGAAGAAATTATTACGACTGGATTGTATTGGAAAAGAAATTGAAAGTGCTGGATGAAAATGACAAGCTTTTAAAGTTTATGATGCAGAGTGCGGAAATAAGGTATAAAAACGGACTGGGTAAAATCAGTGCCTATTACAAAGCCAAAGCGGCATTGGCCAATGTTGAAAACATGCAATTGATGTTACGGAATGAAATTGTACAGAAAAAAATTGCTATCAATACTGTTATGAACAGGAATACCAATCAAGAAATTTTGATTGATACAAATTATGTGTGGTTCAACTTTAATAAAAGCATGTTTGATTCAGCTGCATTAATGAAAGAGCGAAGCGATATTAAAGTAATTGACCGAAGTATTGAAGTTAATAACCTGGAACGCAAAGCAGAACTGGCCAAACTGAAACCAGAATTTGGCATTCAGTATAATCATATGACAGGTTGGGCCCGGCAGCCGCTGATGTTTACTGTGATGGGTATGGTAAAAATTCCTTTGACAAAATGGTCTTCAAAAATGAATAAAGCAAAAGCTGAAAGTTTTGTATGGCAAAATGAAGCCTTGAAAAATCAACAGCAGATGATTTTAAACGAGGTTTCGGGAATGGCCAGTTCTTCTTTTACAGAACTGGAATTGAAAAAGAAGCAAATGCTTTTATATGAGCAACAGATCATTCCTGCTTTGAGAAGAAACTTTCAAACTATGCAACTAGGGTATGAGCAGAATACGGAGGAGCTCTTTGAACTCTTCGATGCCTGGGAAGCCTTAAATATGACACAGTTGGATTACTTCGACCAGTTGCAGAAAGCCTTGCAAATGCAGGCGGAACTGATGAGAATTATGGAGATGAAATGAATGGACAATTAGCAATGGGCAATGGCGATAAAAATAACAGCGTTAAAATAAATGTTATGAAAAGATTTTTTAAAATAATAACCCAAGTACTAGATAAGATGCAACGGGCAATTGGCAAAGGGCAATTTTTTAGTAGATTTTATCTTTTGCTAATTGCTAATTGCTTATTGCTTATTGCAGTAGTGGGTTGTAATAATAATCAGTCACCTGAAATTATGTACACCTGCCCAATGCCACAGGATTCTGTATTCAGCAACAAACCTGGCAAATGTCCAAAATGCGGGATGGAATTAATAGTGATGGAAGATCATAATATGCACAATGGTATGAATATGGCCGATAGTAGCCAGTCAAATACAAAAGCATATACCTGCCCCATGCATCCGCAGGTACAAAGTGATACAGCCGGAACCTGCTCAATTTGTGGGATGCAGTTGGAAAAAACTAAATCAGCAGCAGAACCCAACGCTGTTTCATTAAATACTTTATTAAAGCCTTCCAATCAACAGGTAATAGCTAATATACCAATGGTGCACATGATGGACAGAGAAGAGAATATTGAAATGGAATCATACGGGTTTGTAACCTATGATACAAGGCATGTGGGTGTCATCTCAACTAATTTTTCAGGTAGAATTGAGAAGCTCTATGTAAAGTACCGTTATCAAAAAATACGTAAGGGGCAACGCATCATGGACATTTACAGCCCTGAGTTGATGACTGCTCAGGTAAATTTATTGTTCTTATTAAAGAACGATCCCGATAATACAATGCTGATCAATGCATCAAAACAAAAACTGTATTTACTAGGCATGAGTAATAAACAGGTAGGTTCAGTGATCAAATCCGGCAAAGTTAATTATTCAGTGGCTGTTTATAGCAATTACAGTGGGCATGTGCATGAAAGCAATGGTTCTGCCATGAATAGTAATCAGCAAGCTGGTATGAGTCCCACCGTTTTTACTACAGAAGAACTTTTTGTTAAAGAAGGGATGTATGTACAAAAAGGGCAGAATATTTTTTCTGTTTTCAATCCAAACAAAGCATGGGTCTTATTAAGCATTTTCACAGGCCAGGCTGCAATGGTTAAGGTGGGTAATAATGTACGGATTACACCTGAAACATATCCGTTAAAAGATTTCAGAGCTTCTATTAGTTACATAGAACCTGTTTACAGGGAAGGAAGTAAAACGGTGACAGCGAGAGTTTATTTTGATAATAGTGTTTCTAAAATCCCCATCGGAAGCCAGGTGAAAGCTACCATTTTTGCCGGTGACCGTTCTGCAAACTGGTTGCCGGAAGAAGCCGTATTGTCATTGGGTTTGGAAAATGTTGTTTTTGTAAGAACCGGCGAATCCTTTATGGCCAGAAAAATAGAAACGGGAATTAATAACAAACACCTGGTACAAATATTAAGTGGTTTGGATAAGAACGAGGCTGTGGCTGCGAATGCCCAATACCTTGTTGACAGTGAAAGCTTCATTAAAACTAATTAGCAATGAGCAATAGGCAATGAGCAATTAAAAAGAGTCAATTTTTTATCTAAAATAATATTTTATGAGTTATAAGAAAATAAATGATACCAAAGTTTACAAACTTGCTTTTCAATTGGCAATGGAGATTTTTGAAGTATCTAAAAGATTTCCTAAAGAAGAACGGTACTCACTGACAGATCAAGTCAGGCGATCAAGCAGGAGTGTTTGCGCCTGTCTTGCTGAAGCTCATAGAAAAAGATTGTATCCCGCTCATTTTATTTCAAAAATATCAGACTCAGATATGGAAAATTCCGAAACACAAACCTGGCTTGAATATTCACTAGCATGTAAATACATTACAGAAGTTGAATTTATACAGTTTTTGAATTTATCAGAACAAATAGGAAACTTATTACACCACATGATTAATAACCCTGAAAAATATAAATAATTATGTTTCAGAAAAAGAGTGATTTCTCTATCAATTTTCAAATTGTCAATTTCAATTTAAGCCTTCGGTCTTGCCTTTTGTTGATTGCCTGTTGCCTATTTTTCTTTTCCTGCAAAAGTAAAAAACAAACGGCAACAAATAAAGATGAATACTATACCTGTAGTATGCATCCGCAGATCATGGAGGACAAACCCGGCCTTTGCCCTATTTGCCACATGGATTTAATTGTTGTAAAAAGAACCAACACGGCAGCCGATGAAATTATGTTGAATGATGAACAGATACGTTTGGGCAATATTCAAACCGATACCATCCGCAATGGCATTATTGGTAACAAATTGGTTTTAACAGCAACATTGAATACAGATGAATCAAGATCAAACAGCATCAATGCCCGGATAATGGGCAGGATTGACAGGCTTTATTTTAAGAATGTTGGCGATTTTGTTCCAAAGGGGGCACATCTGTACGATCTATACAGCGAAGAACTGAATAATGCCAAACAGGAATACATAGCGGCATTAGAAAAACAACAAACCCTCGACAATTCAATAATCGATTTTAATCGTCTTGTGCAAAGTGCAAAAACAAAATTACTGTTATGGGGAATGAGTGAAGCACAGGTGAACGAATTGGGGAAATCAAAAAAATCATCACCGCTAACTTCATTTTACAGCAACGCATCAGGCTTTATTACTGAATTACCGGTGATGGAAGGGCAGTATGTATCGGAAGGAATGACGATTGTGAAACTGACTGACCTGTCTTCTTTATGGGCCGAAGCACAGGTATATGCTTCACAGCTTTCTGCGGTTGATTTAAATGGTGTTGCCATCGTTCAGATCCCGGATTTGCCCGGCAAAGAATGGAAAGGGAAAATTGAATTTGCCAATCCTGAAATTATACCTGACAGCAGACTTAACCTGGTAAGGGTTACTATACCCAATCCAAACGGAATTTTAAAACCCGGAATGCCTGCCTATGTAAGCATCAAAAGCAAAGAAATAAAAACACTTACACTGCCAACGGATGCTGTATTAAGAGATGGAAAAATGAATACGGTGTGGATTCAGTCAGGAAAAAACAGTTTCAAAAGGAAAATGGTGGAAATAGGTTTAGAGAGCGGAGACCGGATAGAAATAAAATCAGGTTTGCAAAATGGAGAGGTGGTAGTGATGAGAGGTGCTTATTTGTTGCATAGTGAATATGTGTTTAAAAAAGGCAACGACCCGATGGCTGGAATGAAAATGTAAAAGAAGGGGATAATGAAGATCATGCCAAAATCAATATGGAAAAAAGTATTAATGCTGATAGTGATATTGTTTGTAATGATTCAGTTGATTCCGAGACCAAAGAGAAATATTACTGATAACAGCAAGATTGAATCATTCCGACCAGGGAGTGATACTGATGGGTAGGCCCGGGCACTAACAGGTTTGATTATATAAAACCAGTAGTTAGCAATGGCAGAGTCAATTACACAATTAAAAAAAGCAGGACATTTTTATCCATAAATGGAATTTTGGAAACAATTGATAAGATGAATGGAGTTATTTATTAATCTGTGAATTATGTAACCATCATAAATAATTGTATAACTTAATAAGGGACATAAGAGCATACCTTTTGTAATTGATAAAATTTATTCACTATTAAAATAGCCAAAATATATAAAATGAACCAAATTAAAAATATTTCTGAAAAAAAAAATGAAGCGCTGCTTAAATTTCCTGTGTATATCTCCCTGCTTGCCGCTAATAGTGATAGTAAACTGGATGAAGCAGAAAAAAAATCAGCCATCAAATTTTCTCATATAAAAACATATTCCTGTGATCCGCTGCTTACTTCGTTTTACGAAGAGGCTGATAAGGATTTTGAAAAGAACATTCAACAAATCGATAAAGATTTACCATCTGGAAAAGAAGAAAGGGATGCAGCTATCAAAAAAGAATTATTTGATCTCGAAAAAATTCTATTGAAGTTGGGAAAGGAATATTCAACGGTAATGCATAAGAGTATGAAGTCATTTAAAGAACATGTATCAAAAGCAAACCACAATGTGTTCATTGATTTTATTTTTCCGATGCCTATAGAAGGGTTAACAAATTAATTCAAAATACGTAAAAATGAAAAAAAAATATCAACTACAAGGTATGAGTTGCGGAGGTTGTGTTAATAGCGTAAAGCATGCATTACTTGAAATTCCCGGAGTTGAAGATGCAGATGTTCAATTGAAACCACAAAGTGTATTGCTTACCATGCATGACCCGATTGCCATGGAAGTATTACAGGCTCAGCTTAGTAAAGCAGGTAATTATACCATAAGGGATATTATATCAATTGCGTAATGGATAAAAGGAAAAGAAAAGGCCCAATAAAACTAGCACATAAGTAGTAGAACTGAAGAACATTAATGTAGGCATGAGGAAAGTTCCTCCATTATATAAGTTTTAATAACTAAAATAAAAAAAATGAAAAAAGAAAAAAAAATGCCCCCTGTATCAAAAGGAAAAAAAACAGGTCCGGGAAGTGACCCAGTAAATAAATTTAAAAAAGGGAAAAGTACAACTGCAGCTCAAATTGACAATAAAATAACAGGTGCAGTAGAAAATGTAAAATCCAGGTCAGTCAAGAGACGTAGCAGTGATGGTACTATACCTTTTTATGGCGAAGAAAGTTGATCACCATTTTAGATTTTAAAAATTTCTAAAAAATTTAAATTCCGGGATAAAATCAAGTATGAAAGAAAGCTATGGCACATTATCAGAAACTATTAATGCTTTGAAAAAAGAAGGCTATACGATCGACTTTAATATTCATCAAGAACACTTGGTATGTCATCAGGCAGACATGAAATTATCACCCGTTGATTTTGAAATTGATAAAGTTTATCGTTTTGAAGGTGAATCAAATCCTGACGACCAGTCAATATTATATGCCATTTCCTCGCCTACGTTTGGCACAAAAGGGCTGTTGGTAAATGGTTATGGGATTTCTTCAGAAGAAATAACCAATACATTAATTGAAAAATTAAGTACACATTAAAAAAAATGAATTATGGAAAATAAATCGGCAGAAGCCACCGCCCTACGGCCTGAAGGTCAACGGATGTTGAATGCAAGGTTAGTTGAAATAGACTTGAATAAATTTATTGCTGAACTAAAACAGGAGATTACCTGGGCAGACAGTGATCGTAATTCCATCACCGTATTCAAATCTGACACTTCGACCATAGTATTGATCGGAATGCATAAAAATGCCGAATTAAAAGAACATTCTGCCATTGGAAATATTACTGTGCAAGTACTAGATGGTGAAATAAACTTCTTTGCTGAACAACAAACACTTTCACTTGGAAAAGGTCAAATGGTCACTTTAGAGGCAAATATTCCACACAGTGTAACTGCATTGAAAGAAAGTTTTTTTCTGCTCACCCTGGTATTAAATAAATAGATAATTATTATGGACCATTCTAAAATGAGTCATAAGTAGGATGAACCACATCGGGTAAAATCAGACAAACCTGGTAAATAGTTGTAGTGCGGAATGACTATAGTATAAAGCGAAAAAGAAGGTGGCTGTCAAGTTCTCTCACATTAAGAATTTTTCCTGTGATCTGCAACTCTATGACTTTTATGCAGAGGTAGATAAACATATTGAAGAAAATATAGAAGAGCTTGATAAGGGTTTTCCTGAAGGAAGGAATAAGAGAGAGAAAGCTATCAGGAGTGATTTAGCTGAACTTGAAAAAATAGTTGCAAAGCTTGGAAAAGAATATGTTTCCATAATGCACCGCAGTATGAAACAGTTTAAAATCATCTATCAAAAGCACATCACAATGTATTGGTGGACTTTATTTTCCTAATGCCCATAGAAGGGTTAACGAATTAATCATAACTGGTAGCTTAGGAATGGATCATTTAAGAAATTAAAATGGAATTGCACCAGGATATATTTAAATACATCAGCCCATTTTTAGCCGGGCTTTTAATCAGTACTGGAATCGGGTTGATTATCGGCCTGGAAAGGGAATACAACAAGCTTCAGGGAGGTTCCATCTCAGGTATCAGAACCTTTCCAATCGTATGCATAGCAGGGTTTTTATTGGCTAATCTTGCAGGTGAGTTTGGTAACTGGATTATCGCAACTTCCATTCCAGCATTTTTATTATTCCTTGGATTTGATCATTTTAATAAGACTGATGAACAGGTTCAGGGACATACCACCCATTTCTCATTATTTATAGCCTTTCTTTTGGGAATGATGATTTCGAAACATCTGTACAAAGAAGGACTAGCTGTAGCTGTTGTGGTTGTAACATTATTAGCTTTAAAAGATAAATTTAAATCAACACTTAAAAGAATTACAGAACAAGAATTGTATGCTACAATCAAATTTTTTATTCTGTCATTATTAATATTACCCTTCTTACCTGATCAAAAATTCGGGCCAGACGGGATATTGAACTTATATGATATCGGGTGGGTTGTTGTTATTGTATCTGTCTTAAGTTTTATCGGGTATTTTCTAACCAAGTTTGCCGGTTCCAGGAAAGGTATTGTTGTAACAGCTATTTTAGGAGGGCTCATTTCCAGTACAGCCGTTGCCTGGTCATTTTCTTCACGAAGTAAAGAAAATCCTGAATTGGCGGGTACTTATTCTTCAGGAATATTAATTGCTTCTGCCATCATGTTCCCAAGACTCGCTATTGTATCATACATTTTTAATCCGGCTATCATTCAAACCTTATGGTTGCCATTTTTATTGATGTTTACTGTGGCTGCTGCCTATTCCTGGTGGCTGATACAAAAAAAAGAGACAAACGATTCTGCTGAAGCACCGATTGGAATTGGTAATCCACTAGACATATTAAGTGCTTTGTATTTTGCTGCAATTTTTATTGTCATTCTCCTTTCAGTTTATTATTCCAGTAAATATTTCGGAAACCAGGGCTTGTACATTTCAGCAATTATATCCGGCTTTGCTGACACAGATGCAATCACCATTAGTGTATCGAAATTGGCAAAGGAAATAAATATGACTTCGTCGGCTGCTCAAATAATTGTAGCGGCAACATTAAGTAATAGCCTTGTTAAAATGGGAATTGGTTTTTTTAAAGGCACTCCAAAGATGAGAGTACGATTAGGTATTGGGTTCGGAGCTGTATTAGTTGTGGGATTATTCTATATTATAACAGCATCCTTAATATAAAAATAAAAACAATGAATAAAATTAAAGTAGCGGTAAATGGATACGGGGTAATAGGTAAACGGGTTGCCGATGCATTAATTCTTCAGGATGACATGGAACTGGCAGGTGTTTGTGATGTGATCACAGACTGGCGGATTAAAATGGCAGGACAAAAAAAGTATCCTGTTTTTGCATTTGATGAAACATTTCAAAATAATATGAAAAATGCCGGTATCAAAGTTGAGGGTACCCTGATCCAGTTATTGGAAACCGCTGATATTATTGTGGACTGTACACCAAAGAAAATTGCCGCACAAAACATTCCACGATACATGGAGATGAATAAGAAATTTATTGTGCAGGGTGGAGAAAAGCATGAAACCACAGGGCATTCGTTCAGCGCAGAAAATAATTATGAAACGGCTTTGGGGCTTGACTGTACCCGTGTGGTGTCCTGCAATACTACTTCTATCGTCCGCACACTTACGGCACTAAAGAAAGTCGGTTTACTAAAAAAAGCAAGAGGCACTTTATTACGCAGAGCCACAGATCCATGGGAAAGCCACCTGAATGGTATCATGAATACGCTGGTTCCTGAAAAGGATATACCCAGCCACCAGGGACCCGATGCACAAAGTGTTGACCCTTCTCTTGATGTTATTACAGCAGCAGTTAAAGTACCGGAAACGTTAAGTCACCTTCATTACTGGAATGTGCAACTGACAAGAGAGGCAACAAAAGAAGAAGTGCTTGAAGCATTTAATAAATCAACACGAATAGCTATGATTGAATATAGTGAAGGGTTGCAGGCTAATAATACCATTAAAGAATTGATGCTGGCATTAAACCGGCCGTATGGTGATATGTACGAAGTGGCTCTATGGCAAGATATGCTGAAGGTTGTGGGAGATGAATTGTTTTATGCTTATGTGGTGGATAACCAGGCTATCGTTATTCCGGAAACCATTGATGCGATAAGAGCATTAACAGGAATTGAACAAGATGCCCAAAAATCAATTTTGAAAACAAATGAAAGTTTGGGCGTAAAACAAAAATTTTATTAAATAGTGAGTGGATGAAAAAGATGATTTTATACTGGGTTAGAATACTAGCCGCTAAAACCTCCGGAAAGTTGCTTGTTCATCACTACAGTAATAAAGAAGTACAGAAAATTAGACAATAAATGAATCGACATACAGATAATTCAACCATAAAAACAAATTGATATGTTCTTACAGGCGGACCAAGTTCAGGTAAAACCACAACAGTCAATCTGCTGAGTGGAAGAGGGTATAAAACAACCATTGAACATGTCCGCCACTAACTTAATACAAAACGTAGTATTGGAAAAACAGTGGAGGAGATAAGAAAAAATAAAGCAGTATTCCAGTCGGGTGTTTTAGATATGCAGATTGAGCAGGAAAAAATGCTTTCTCCCGTTGATGTTGTTTTTCTCGACCGGGCAATCCCTGATACCCTTACATACTATCGTTTCCTCCAACTTCCTGAAGATGAAAAATTACTAAAAGCTTTGAGCGATGTTTCTTATAAAAAAATATTTATTCTCGATTTTCTTCCGCTGGCAAAAGATTATGCCCGCACGGAAGATGATGTAGCACAGAAAAAAATACATGCGTTAATTACAGAAGTTTATGAATCATTACCGGTTCCTGTGATTCATGTTCCAGTACTTAAAACTGAAGAAAGAGTAGATTATATTTTAAAAAATCTATAATATGATGAAGCATTGCATAATATATTAACCAATGCGCCAGACAATATATCAAAGTCTGAAGCAAATAAATAGTTAATGGATTTGTACAAACAAATTTTTTCACTTCAAAATGTTTTTAACAGCAATGTGGCTTCAGACTGACGAACAATAAATGAACGTTAAAAAATTTTAAATCGCAATACAAAATGGATAAAATAAACTGGCTTTCAATTCTGCCGCCAATTATAACTATTGTCGTAGCCATCTGGTCTAAGAAAATTATTCCATCACTTTTAATCGGTTTGTTGACAGGATGCTATTTTCTTAACCCAACGCTTACAGGCGGTTTTGAAACTGCGGTTGACCAAATTGTAAACACATTAACGGATAGCGGAAGTCTTCAGGTGCTTCTCTTTCTGTATTTGTTTAGTGGTTTAATTTCCCTTATTATAAAATCAGGCGGTATAAAAGCATTTTCAGATATAGCAGACAGGCATGTAAAAAGCGAAAAAGGTGTATTCTTTTTACTATGGGCTTTGATACCTGTTACTTTTATTGATTGTGGTTTCAGGATTGTTGGTGCGGGTTCCATCACCCGTTCACTTGCAGAAAAAAATAAGGTAGCGAATGAACGTTTTGCTTTTATGCTTAACAATACTGCAAGTCCCGTAGTAGAACTTATTCCTATTGCCACAACTTATGTTGGGTTCAATATTGCCAATATCGGTATCGGTTTAAAATCAGCCGGAAATCCGGAAAATACATCAGCTTATGTAATCTGGCTAAAAGCCATTCCTTTAGAATTTTTCAGCATCGTATTAATCATTATTACTTTTCTTGCCATCTTCTATCAATTGAAAAAACCTGTAAATGCTCCGGCAAAACAATCTGCTGAAAAAGAGATGAAAGGAATAAAGATGAACATGGAAGAAGAGAAACCATCAATAAAGCCAAGGGTGATTAATCTTATTGTTCCATTGTTAAGCGTAATCTCTCTTAGTATTTTTTTCTTTTGGTTTTTTGGGAAAGATAAACCGGGCAACAATACTTTTATAGAAGCTATGGTAAACACAGACCCTAACAGAGCCATGCTTGTAGCATTGTGTATCACTATAGCTATATCTGCAGTCTTTTACTTTTTTCAGAAATACAATCTTAAAGAAATGACTTCCGATGTCATTGCCGGTGGCAACAAAATAATGACAACCTTGGTAATTCTCGCCTTAGCATGGCCTTTAGCATCTGTTTCACAAGCATTGGGTTTGAATGAATTCATACAGCAAAACTTAGGCAATTCTATGCCTGCGTGGAGTGTAGCAGTTTCTCTTTTCATACTGTCTTCTGCTGTAACGTACTTCATTGGTTCAGGTTGGGGAGCAGCTTCTTTACTCATGCCTATTGCAATTTCAATTGCCGTAGTGTCCGGCGCCGGCATTCCCCTTTGCGTAGCGGCAATAATTACAGGAGGCACCTTTGGAGATGTTACTTCACCGGTTGCAGGAATGACGAATATGTCATCCAATATTGCTCATGCAGATCATGCAAAATATTTGAAATATGCAAGTCCTTATAATTTCATTGCAGCAGGGATTGCAGCTATATTATTTTTGATAGTAGGTATAATTAATTAGAGAAAATGGAAAATTATTAATAATCAAACCATTATAGCAAGATGTAAAATAAAAAATATAATTATTCAGGTAATACGGTTGGGATTACATCATGCTGAAACTATATAAAATACGAGAAACTAATAAATGAAAATAGAATATCAGAAAAACTGGTAATTAAGGCTTATTCATTAGGTTATAAGATTAAAACTATTTCTTATAATGTAACTGAATTATTATTCAGCATAGGAATATTTGAAAGTCAGGTTTTAAAAGAATATGAAAATAGTTGCCTCACAATTAAATAAATAAAAAATGAAAAAAACTAAAAATGATCAAAGCAGTAAGAAACCTCGAACCATGTTAGGCCAAAAAACAGGTAGCATGTTAGACCTAAAAACAAATGAGGACTTCAACAACGAACATCCTGATCATGACGAAAACGGATTAATTAAAGGCAATTCAGATGGAGATGAAAAAAAATCAACAAAAAAATTAAAACTTAAAAACAAATGAAAAGTGAATTTAGTTTCACCAAAAGAAGAAGTGTAATGATTAGGCACATCAATCAGCAATTTACTCTTAAAAATGTGTGAATGATGTAAGCTTTTTTCAAAATTGCATAAGACTTTTAGACGCATATATAAATACCTTGGTATTCTAAGTTTTAAATTGCT
>JBBSJN010000007.1:0-33183 GCA_038257235.1 Chitinophagales bacterium | reverse complement strand
TTTCTCCAATCCAATATTCATTGGCACAGCAGGAGTATTTAATGCGCCAAGCACTTCCACCGGTGCATCTAAGAATTGAAAACAGTTTTTAGAAATTCGTCCGGCCAATGCTTCGGCAAAAGAATTATTTTGTTGCTCTTCCGTCAGCACCAAACATTTTCCATGAGCCTTTACTCTTTCAAAAATTAATGCTTCATCCAATGGAAATAAAGTCCGCAGATCAACCACTTCTACCTGTTCATTAAAATTCTTTGCGGCAGCTTTGGCCCAATACACTCCCATTCCGTAAGTAATTACTACACAACTTTCGCCATTGTTTATAGCTACATCAGATGCATTGATAACAATATTGGCTTTGCCAAATGGCAGTATATAATCTTTTGAAGGTTCTGGTGTTTTTGCATCTTCCGTTCCCGGCACTTTACTCCAGTAAAGTCCTTTATGTTCCAGCATCACTACCGGGTTTGGATCGTAGTAAGCCGCTTTCATCAATCCTTTCATATCTGCCGCATTGGAAGGATAAGCTACTTTAATTCCTTTAATTGACAGCACCGTTGTTTCCACACAACCACTATGATATGGACCGCCGCCGCCATAAGCACCAACCGGCACTCTCAATATCATAGATACCGGAAACTTACCACAACTGAGGTAACAACTTTTAGAAACTTCTGTTACCAGTTGATTAAAACCCGGGTAGATATAATCTCCAAACTGAACTTCTACAATAGGTTTCAATCCTACAGCACTCATGCCAACTGTAGAACCGACAACATATGCTTCCTGAATCGCAGTATTAAATACCCGGTGGTCACCAAACATTTCACCCAATGTTGCTGCTTCACGGAATACACCGCCTAATCTTTTCCCTACATCCTGTCCATATAAAATAACTTCCGGATGTTTTTCCATTAGCTCCCTTATAGCAAATAAAGCAGCATCCACCATCACTACTTTTTCTTTTCCGGCAGGAGTTCTTTCTCCTTTTTCTTCTGTTACAGGTGTTGGTGCAAATATGTGATCCAGTATTGTTGAAGGCTCAGGATCAGGTGCAGCTACTGCTTTTGCAAAATCAGCAGCGACTATTTCAGCAGCTTCCTTTTCAACCTCAGTTATTATTTCTTCACTTATATTTCTTTCTGTTAATTTCTTCCTGAGTTTTGGATTAGGATCATGTTCCTCATGCTTTGCCCAATCATCATCACTACGATAAAACTCTTTTCTTACGCCGCTGGTATGGTGCCCTAATAACGGAACCTGTGCATGAACGAGATAAGGTTTTCTTTCTCTGCGAACAAAATCACAAACATCTTTCATCACAGAATAAGAAGCTTCAAAATCGCTGCCATCCACCTGCACTTTATTCATTCCTTTAAAACCAGCAGCAAATTCAAAAGCATTCATGGTCCTTGCCTCATCGGCAGTTACACTTATTCCCCAGTTATTATCCTGCACTAAATAAATGATGGGCAATTGTTTCAGCACTGCAAACTGAAACGCTTCACTCACCTCTCCTTCTGTAATACTTGCATCGCCAAGCGAACAAACTACAATTGGCAGTTCGCCGTTTGTACCTTTTTTCAATCTGCCGGATAAATGATTTTCCAGGTACTGAACACCCTGCGCCAAACCTGTTGTTGGAATGGCTTGCATACCCGTTGCACTGCTCTGGTGAATCATAGTGGGCTTATCATCACCTTTATAATTAGGATGCGAATAATATTCACGGCCCCCGGTAAATATGTCATTGCCTTTGGCCAACAACTGAAGCATTTGCTCATAAGGTGTAAAACCGATACCCATGATGATACTTTCATCTCTGTAATACGGACTTACAAAATCCTGTGGCTGTAATTGAAAGGCAGTGGCCAATTGGATAGCTTCATGTCCCCTTGAAGTAGAATGAACATATTTACAAATTGTACGATTGGCCTCATACGTCTCCGCCATCACCTTCACCTGGCTCATCATCCGGTATGCCTTCAATAGTATAGTAGTATCAATCATTTATTGCAAACAATGGTAATGGCAAATTTAAGGTAAAGCAAAGCCCTTGAGAAAAGAAAGAGGCTGTCTCAAAAGTCGTCATTGCGAAGAAAATGAAGCAATCTAAGAGAATTCAACAATAGATGTTCAACAGATTACTTCGGTCGTTCCTCCCTCGTAATGACGATTCAACAACTTTTGAACTAGCCTCTTCTGTTGCAGTTAGTATTGGTTCCTGCTACATTAAAAATGCAGGCAGATAATAAATAATTCAATTATTTTACTTCCATTGTAAACATGCTGTCATCTTCAATGAATGCTTCCAGTTCATCTCCAACAACTGCCTCTCCTACTCCCGCAGGTGTGCCTGTAAAAATCAGATCGCCAATATTTATTGAAAAATAATTGGATATATAAGCTACTATTTCATCGAAACTGTGAATCATTAAACTGGAATTACTTTGTTGTACCAATTCCTTATTCTTGTACATGCAGAAGTTAATATCTTTTTTGTTTTTAATACTGGTAATTGGTGTCCATTTACCAATTACCGCTGAATTATCCCATGCTTTTGCTTTTTCCCAGGGAAGACCTTTTTCTTTTAGCTCATTTTGAATATCACGGGCAGTAAAATCAATACCTGTTGTTATGGCATCATAATACTTACCGGCAAATTTTTCCTGGATATACTTCCCATTCTTACTGATGCGAAGCACCAACTCACATTCATAATGCAGTTCGTTGGTAAACTCAGGATAATAAAAAGGTGTATGCGGTTGCAGCAAAGCACTTTTAGGCTTCATAAAAATTACTGGCTCGTTAGGAACTTCATTTCCCAATTCAGCAGCATGAGCTGCATAGTTTCGGCCAACACAAAAAATCTTCATAAAAAGGTGGTGTTTTTAATTAAATACTTTGGATACATTACCCTTGTGGTTGCACATCACAAGTATTCATTGGCTTCAATAAGTAGATTGGATTCAAAATAACCCTGTTCTTTACCTTTCAGGGTTTTCAGGGAATATTAGTCGGACAGCTAAAGTAAGTAATCAATTTGATTAATCATAGCGAAAAGACCTGATTATTTACCTGGTTCATAGCTGTCGCAATTCCTTGAGTAGCAAAAGTCTCAATAACTTCCACCGATTTTTCGATTTTTAACTTCACTATCGGGGTCTCGTCTTTATTCCACTTACCCAATACAAAGTCAGATTGGTAACCTTTGGCAAAGTCATTACCAATTCCGAATCTAAGCCTTGGATAATCTGCTGTTCCTAGCACTTCCTGAATGCTTTTCAACCCATTATGGCCTGCAGCACTGCCTGTTGGTCTCACCCTGATTTTGTTAAGGGGTAAAGCCAGTTCGTCAACTATTATTAATGTGTTCTCAACTGCAATCTTTTCTTTATCCATCCAGTACTTGATGGCTTTTCCGCTCAGGTTCATATAAGTAGAGGGACAAATGCAAACAAAAGTTTTTCCTTTCCATTTTATTTCTGCCACATAAACCAGCCTTCCAACCCTAAACTCCCCTTTATGTTTTTGCACAAAAGCATTCACAACATCAAAACCGATATTATGCCTGGTGTGAGCAAACTCATCACCAATATTTCCCAACCCGGCAATTAAAAATTTCATCTTTGTATTTTTATTCTTAGAAAATTGTCAGATGCCCGCCTGAACGGAACGGGCAGGGAATTCCCCATAAAGATTTTCTTCGCTATTGATAAAAAATTGCTCCCCGCCCGGATGAATCCGTTCGGACGGGGAAAATTTTTATGGCTCATTTCATTATTGAATATAATTATTAATCAAAAAATTAGTCCATTTATTTTAATAATTAAAAGACCTGTCTCGCCTAAAGCGAAACAGGTCTTAACTATTTTTCAAAAAAGAACTATTTCTTTTTTACTTCAGCAGCAGGGGCAGCAGCTGTTCCAGCAGCGGCAGGGGCAACAGCACCAGCAGCAGCAGGTGTAGTAGCAGCTTCTTCTTGCTTTAACTGTCTTGTTAATACAACAGATGCAATTGGAATTCTTGGAGAATTTAATATCTCATAATTTTCTACAACCACATCTTCTACACGGATATTTCCGTTTAATTCAAGATCGTCAATGTTAACTTCAATCTGCTCTTTTAAGAATTTTGGTAACGTTTTTACTTTTAATGATTTCATTTTAGTAACTAACTTACCACCTTCTTTAACTCCTTTAGATGCTCCAACAAATTTCAGAGGAATGTCGGCAACTATCTTTTTACCAGCAGTAAGTTCGAGCAAATCAATGTGAATTAATGTGTCAGTCACTTTGTCAAACTGCAGGTCTTTCATAATAGTCCTGTACGTTGTTCCATCCAATACTACTTCAGCTATCTGAAAGCTGGGTGTGTACACCAGTGTTTTAAAAGCTGCAAGAGGAGCAGAAAAGCTGATCTCCTTTTCACCGCCATAAATTACACCAGGCACCATTTCCTGAGAGCGGAGTTGTCGGGTGGCGCCTTTGCCGAATCCGGTCCTCAGTTGTCCTTCGATTGTAATTGATTTCATTTGTTATTTTTTATTTGTTTTAAAATTAATAAATGCAGTCGCCTTGCGGTTCGTGTCATTGTGTTTGTTTTTTGCCCCCATCCCCCGTCCGACCGGTTCATCCGGGCAGGCCTAAAGGGAAGTTTCAAAAATTCTCACTAAAGAGAGGGGTCTATGTTAATAAATAATTATACAATTTTATTTTTAAGTCTAAAGTGATTCTTCAATCTCCCCTGTCTGCCGACAGGCAGGCTTTAGGAGATAATCACTTTTCTATTTTCAAGCTCATACAGGGGCTCTACTTATCTCTGCGTTGCGAATGAATAAAGAGACTTGTTATACTCTTGTTTTCGTAAGCATTGCGAATGGCAACGGCGAAAAGTTCTGCCACACTCAATACTCTAATCTTCGAACTTTCCTTTTTTAGCGGTATGGTATCACACACAATTAATTCTTCCAACACACTGTTCTCTATATTCTCATATGCTTTACCGCTTAATACCGGATGTGTAATTAATGCTCTTACTGTTCTTGCTCCTTTTTCTTTTAAAAGACCTGCACTTTTAGCCAGTGTACCTCCTGTATCGCAGATGTCATCAATTATCACAATATCTTTTCCGGTCACATCTCCTATTACTACCATGCTTGCAATCTCGTTGGCTCTCTTTCTATGCTTATCACAGATTACCATTTCAGCAGTAAAGTAGCTGGCTATTTCCCTGATGCGGTTTGTTGCTCCCACATCGGGGGCGGCAAAGGTAAGGTTTTCCAGTCTCAGATTTTCAATGTAAGGGATAAAAACTGCGTGGCTGTCCAAGTGGTCTACCGGAATATCAAAATAGCCTTGAATTTGCGGGGCATGAAGGTCCATGGTAATGACCCTGTCGGCACCAGCTGCTACTAACATATTGGCAACCAGTTTACTGCCAATGGCTACTCTTGGCCTGTCTTTTCTGTCTTGACGGGCATAGCCATAATAGGGAATAACAGCAATTACTTTGTCGGCCGAGGCTCTTCTGGCAGCGTCGATCATCAACAAAAGTTCCATAAGATTTTCCGCAGGCGAAAAAGTGCTTTGAACAAGGAAAACATAATCCCCCCTTACACTTTCAAGAAAAATAGGGCTTATTTCTCCATCGCTAAACCGTTGAATATTAACCTTTCCGAGCTTAGTGCCAAATTGTTTGCAAATTTGTTCGGCCAGTTGTTGAGAACCAGTGCCTGAGAATATTTTAGCTGATTGCATAGCGTAAAAATGTGCGGCGAAGATACTACTTCACATTTTGTGTTATGCAAAAAATACGGCTAAATGACTACTTCCGTGGTAAATTATTATGGGCGACAGTCTGTTTTTCCACCGGAATAGAATGTTGTTCAGTTAAATCTGCTGATTTTGCATTACAACTATAAAACAAAGCTGAGCAAATGAAAATGGAGAATACTAAAGCCACCGCATACACCACTGCAAAGAAAAGAATTGGGTGCAAGGAGCCCACAGAAGTAAAGGATTTGGTTTTCATAGATTCTGATTTTAGTTTTAAAATATTGGTTATCCGGTGGTAGCTTGCATTTTCCACTATGTGGTATTGATAGAATAAAAATATTACCTATACTTGTTCTATGCAAGAGCACAAGTACTCAATAAAACATTGGGCAAAAGACGACAGGCCAAGGGAAAAATTACTTACCAAAGGTGCAGAAAGCCTCAGCGATTCAGAATTACTCGCCATCTTAATACACAATGGAAGTAAAGAAAAAACGGCTGTAGACCTTGCTAAAGAAGTGCTTAAACTTGGCAAAGACAATCTTATAGAATTAGGAAAACTATCACTCAGCGATTTAATGAAAATTAAAGGTATCGGTGAAGCAAAAGCAATTACCATAGCAGCTGCGCTGGAACTTGGCCGAAGAAGGCAATCATCCTCACCTTTGGGGAAGCCGGTAATACAAACAAGCAGGGATATAGCAGATTATTTAAAAACTAAATTAAAAGATTACAGACATGAAGTTTTTGCAGTATTGTATTTAAATCGGGCCAATAAGATCAACCATTTTGAAATAATAAGTGAAGGTGGAATTACCGGAACAGTGGCCGATCCCAGAGTTATTTTAAGAAGAGCATTGGAAAAAGATGCTGTTAACATTATCCTTTGCCACAATCATCCCTCAGGTAGTTTAAAACCAAGCAAAGCTGATGAACAACTTACCACCAAAATAAAAGAAGCCGCAAAGTTTCTTGATATAACTGTATTAGATCATGTAATAGTTAGTGAAGATGGCCATTTCAGTTTTGCAGATGAAGGGCTTTTATAGTCAGTAAGTCAGACTGTCAACTAAGTCATATAGTTGATTTTTTTGGGTTGACTATTTTGACTTATACGACTTGCATGACAATCATGCCTCTGCTGTTGGCCCGCCAAAATTAAAAGGCATTTGCACTTCTTCCAGATCCTTTATAGGCCCGTTTATAGATTCGTACTTCTGAATATTCTCCGCCAGTGCTTTCATAAACCGCTTTGCATGTTGTGGAGTAAAAATAATTCTTGACTTTACCTTACTCTTTGGTGTGCCCGGCATTACATTCACAAAGTCTATTACAAATTCTGCATGAGAATGAGTAATTATCGCAAGGTTAGCATAACTGCCTTCTGCTACTTCTTCTGAAATTTCTATGTTCAATTGGTTAGGTATTGTTTGATCGTTCATACTCTATTTTTATAAAATGCTTTTAACATATTAAGTATAAAAGTGAAATAAAAAAAGGGCTATTCCAAATTTGAAATAGCCCTTTTAATATATTAAATAAGTTTATTGCTTAACAAACTTTATTTTATAGGCACCGAAACTACCTTGGTCAACTGTGTATGTAATATTCAGATCCAACGTTTTTGCACAAGGTGCTACAAAGTTGGTAGTGGGACCAGAAGCTGCTGCATTTGGATTAGTGTAAGCAAGTTGCCAAACGAATGCATTGCCAATTTTTTGCTTAACAATAGTTGCTGCATTATCCAATGGGTTTATACTTACAATAATAGGAAGTGGGTTAGTGACATATGGATCGATAAATGAGAAACTAGTCGCATTAATCTGGGTAAATACAACAACTTCTCCAGGGCTAAAATCTCCAAAATTATCAAAAACTACCACAAAATTACCTTTATAGATATTAGGATCATAAGCACAAATTGCACTAAACCTAGCAAAATAGGAGTAGTTAGGTTGATTTACCGGGCCACTTGCCGTGCCGAGTCCACCCGCTGGAAATGCTTCGTAAACTGTGCCCGATTTCAAATAAATATTAACACTGAAATCATAGTTATCACCTAATGCTATTGGAGCGCCAAAAAGGGTTGAGATTTCAGCTGCTGTTACAGTAAAGCTACTCGGGATAGTAGTAACTCCAGCCTTGTATACTTTTACATTTGAACTGGAACCATTTTTTCTAACTACAATATCCACTTTTGGAGGTGGTGTGGCACCTGGAAAATACATAACAATATCAAGCTTTCCCTGAAATGAAGCCAAATTTGTAAGATCAATTGCTTGACTGCCGGTTGAATTTTTTATAGTACTTATTGCAGGTACTTCATCGACAATACTAAGTATTTCATTTTTTAGGATGCCATCATCTTTTTTACATCCCGTAAGAAAGAGGATCCCTGCAATAAAAATTATTAGTGATATATATTTTTTCATATTCATTATTTTTTATATCTGTTATTTTATTATGGTTTCCAGAACACTTTATACGAATCCGGAGTTTTTTGAGCCGGGGCATTCCCGTTCAATTCAATTTCAGCCTGGCTCCAGGGTAATGATTGAGGAAATTGAACCTGATTTGACACCGGAATTTTTGGCTGAGGTACGTTCTGAAAATTTCCATTTATCGGAGGAACAACAAAACCACCTGGGGCATGTAAAGGATTATTAGTATCAAAAATAATAGGAAATCCGGTTCTCCGGTAGTCTGTATACCTGTCGGTTGAACTTCCGAAGCCCTGCAACCATTTTTGAGTCATGATATTTTGTAGTTTCCGGCTGGTATTACCCGCATCATAATCAGCCAATACAGCAGTTTTATAAGTTGCCGTAGCTGCTTGCGTTGCTACTGCAGGGATAGTCTGATTAATAGATTTAATATAATTGGTAATAAGATAATCTACCTGGGTAAATGAAGCATCCATAGCAGAAGAAAAAACTGCTCTGGCATCACCAGGAACAAGTCCTGCGTTAATCAGTTCGGCCTGAAGAAATAATCGGTCAGCATAAGTTATGAACCGCTGTGGTGCTGCACCTGTTCCTGCAGTTGCAGGCCCGGTAGCTCCCGTTCCACTTATACTTCCTCCCAGTCCATCATCATAACGGCCGCCAACAGGATAAATACCCAATAAAGTATATGTATTACTGTTTGAACCATCTCTAAAAGGTCCGTTTGAACCAAAAACAATCGAAATGAATCCACCGTCACGGTATTCTGTTTGATTTTCAGGTGCGCCGTTTGCAAGCTTTTGATTATACATGTAATATGGAACCCGAGGATCAAAAATATTAAAATATATAGTAGGATTAATTCCTTTCATTATTTCATACATCCAAGGACTAATTAACTGGCCACCTCTTTGCGTTCCTGTATAATCTCCGTATCCAGGATACCTGTCATCCGTTGCTCCAAATGGACCAAATGGCAACATGAAACTTTCGTTTTGTGCATTTATCAAATCAGCAGGATTGGCCAATAAGGCAGTAACCTGAGGTCCAACATTTTGAACCAACCGCATTTGTGTGTATAATTTTAATTTAATAGTATTTGCCGCTTTCAACCATTTTCTGTTAGAAGAAGCATTATAACCTCCATATATTAAATCATCAGCACCTGGTCTGGTTGGGTTGGCAATCGGGTTATTTAAATCTGCTATTGCTTCATCCAGCAATGTAATAAGCTTAGGATAAATTGTAGCATCATCATCAAATTTTGGTTGTTTTACTCCATTCTGAAACTGATTGAATTCTGAATATGGAATATCACCCCATATATCAACCATCATACTGAACGTATAAGCCTTCATTATCTTAGCAATACCAACATAAACTGTCCGGTTTTCGGCAGTACCCTGATTAATAATAACATCAAGGTTTGAAATTGCGGTATACAAACCATACCAGGCTCCATCCAAATTAGTTCCTCTTAAACTATATCTGTCTGCACTGGTTCTTCCGGTCATCTGGTGGGTATATATAGCTAAACCATTACCAAGAGTAGTTCCAAGAGCAAAAGCACCCCCAATGGAACGTTGTGCAGATGTCAGTAAAGTAGAAACAGGAACTTTTGTTGGATCGTTCAGGTTTTTGTTGACATCCAGGTATTTTTTACAGCCAGTACTTAAAAACAATACACCTGCTGCAAAAAAGTATAAAAAATATTTTATTCGTATCATAATAAAAAAATTAGGTGTTTAATTAAAAGTTTACATTGATATTAAAACCATATCTCTTTGTACTTGGCGCTCCAGAAAGCTCTACACCCTGTACCTGACCTGATCCCAATGAGTTAATTTCAGGGTCATAGTTTGTGTACTTTGGCAAGTTAGGTGCCCAATACCATAAATTTCTACCGGTAAGAGATAAAGAAATACCAGATAATTTTAACTTACTAACAAATCTTCTTGGTAATTCATATCCAATAACAACTTCTCTTAACCTATAAGTAGTGGCATCATAAACAGTGAACTCGTCAATACCATTGATGGCAAAAGAATTGGAAACGCCACCACTACTGAAATATAAATCATTTGTACTGATCTGGGTTTGATTTCTTACCGTTTTTCCAGCTATTAACAAAGGTACATAACGGGCAGTTCCATCTGGTTGAATAACTGGCGTTGCGTTACCATAAATACCCTGAATAACCCTGTTGGTTTCTCTTTTCTCTGTATCACGGGTTACGCCTCTGCCTAATAAAGAATTAATAGTTTCAGAATATAAAGAACCCCCTTTTGTCATATCCCAAAGAACACTTACTGCAAACCCTTTATAAGAAAGGCTGTTGGTAATACCTAATTTCCAGTCCGGGTTAGGATCTCCTATTATTGTTTCATTTAAATCTTCAAATACCCAACCGGTTGTAGGATCTATCAACAATTGCCCATCAGGAGCTCGGGCTGCTACCGTTCCTCTTAAATAGCCATAAGGCATTCCTGCTTCAATATAATTAAGCCCGCCAAGGATATCTCTTGTCAAACCTTGTGTAAGTTTTTCAACTGTATTTTTATTTTTTGTAAAGGCACCCCTTACTTCCCATGTCAGGTTTTTTGTGACGATAGGACGAACTGTAAGGCCAGCTTCAATACCAATATTGCTTATTTCTCCGATATTGGTATAAAAACTCTGGTATCCTGTTGTTACCGGAACTGAAATAGGGTAAATCAAATCTCTGGATCTCTTATCGTACCATGTAAACTCACCGCTAACTCTGCGCTTAAACAACTGAAAGTCTGTACCTATTTCGAGTTCGGTAGTAAACTCCGGAGTCAATGCAGGATCATAGGTTGTTGTTCCACGAACTGTACGGGCCTGTCCGAGGAAAGAATTCGTAAGGATAGAAAAAACATCTTCGCCATTCTGAGGTCCTGCATCGTTACCTACTTTTGCATAACCAGCTCTTACTTTAGCATAGTCTAACCAATTTGATTTTAATTTAAAGGCATCAGTCCAAACCAAAGATCCGGAAACACCAGGGTAAAAATAACTTGAATTAGCATACGGAAGAGTTGATGTACGATCCTGACGACCCGTTACATTGATAAATGCAAAATTTCTGTACCCTAAAGTTGCATCTGCAAATGTACCTACCAATCTTCTACTGCTTCTGCTGTCGGCTAAGAAAACCTTAGTATTAGTATTAGTTAATGTATAAAGACCTTCTACAATAAAATCATGACCTCTGTTTACCTGTCTTCTGCTTATACGCTGATTGAAATCATTACCAACCTTAAAATCTAGGCTGAAATCTTTGCCAATTTTAGGAGTAAATACTGCTATCAATGTTGATTGTAATTCCTGGGCTCGGTATGTATCCTCCGTTATATTTCCAATTGCGTTTGGTATACCGGCAGTTGATCCGTAAGAACTTTTATCAATAAGCTGATCTCTAAAAGTTCCTCCACTATTTACACCAAATGTATAATTAAGTGATACTGCATTTGACAGTTTATAAGAAGCACGGAAAGTAGCCACGATTCTTTCTTCAATTGTTGAAATTACATTATGGTAAGCTGCCCATATCGGGTTTGTATATTGATTATCATTAAACCCGATCTGCTGACCAGATCTTGTCGTAGTTGGATAACCTGCAATATCCCAGTTTCTTGCCATAAGAAATGTACGGCCCCACTGCGTCAAAAAAGACTGCCCTTGACCAAAGAATCCGCCTACCTGATTAGATCTGGTAAACGCAAGATTACCTCCCAGCGTTAATTTATTAAATCTTATTTGACCACCAACGCTGATATTATTTCTTACGTAGCGGGAATTTGTAACATATCCCAAATGATATACGTTGGATAACGTAGCACCAAAAGTTGTCTTATCATCTCCGCCATTAATACCGATTGAGTTTTCATATAAACGACCCGTATTAAATAAGTCTTTTACATTATTTGGACTGGCTTTATATGCTAATGTTGCAAATGAAGTAGCACCATGTTGTGAAATAGGCCCAAATAACTCAGGATAATTAGCATACATAGTACCCCACATTGTAGCAGGGATAGAGTCAGTACCTGAAGCAGAAACACCTACAACATTTCCGCTACTATTATATATAACTCCCTGACCAAATTTTCCTCCCCATGAACCATTAGCAGCTTGTACCCTGAAATTTGCACCAGCACCATATGAATTTTGGTAATCAGGTAAATCTGCTATTTTTTCTATACTTACGCCACTTTTAAATGATACGTTCAAAGGTTTTGCACCCTTTTTTCCACTTCCCGATTTAGTTGTAATAACAACCACACCTCTTGAAGCTCTGGATCCATAAAGCGAGGCTGCTGCTGCACCTTTCAGAATAGTCATACTTTCAATATCGTTTGGATCTAGATTAGCCAGACCACTACCATAGGCTCCGCCGCCACTTACCTGGCTACTTGTGGTTACAGTTTCATTACTATAAGGAACTCCATCTACAACAATCAGAGGCTGAGTTTCCAAACCAAAAGAAGATACACCTCTTATCTGAATTCTGGTAGCGGAACCCGGAACACCCTGTGATGTTCTAATGTCCACACCCGGCACTTTACCTTGTAATCCTTTTAAAAGATCTGGTTCAGATTTTTGTAATACACTATTTGGATCAACCTTAGATACGGCATAACCCAAAGCCTTTTCATTACGTCTGATACCCAGTGCTGTAACAACAACTTCAGTACCAGTAGCAACTGCCTTTTTAACAGATATTGAAATTGTGCTTGCAGAACCGACGGTTACATCAACAGGTTCTATTCCAACCCCAGTAACTAAAATCACGTCTCCTGACTTTGCTTGAATTCGAAAGGTTCCGTTATTATCGGCTGCAACACCTGTACGGGTTCCTTTAATTTTAATTGATGCTCCTGGAACAGGTGCACCTGTCTCATCAATCACGGTACCTGTAATGGTCCGATCCTGAGAAAATGCTAATGCTGTAAATAACAAAAGCATTGTAAACAGTGATGCGATTTTTCTCATGTTAACGTTAATTTAAAATTTAAAATGCATTGATTCTCAGCGAATAATGTGAATTTTCAAGGGTAGGGGTCGGTTATAAAGACAATTTTACATTGTAAAATGCTGCCGCAATATAATTTTTTTTTAACAAATGATTAAATCAATTTGAAAAATTTGACTTTTTTTAAGATTTTCCAATTACCCAGCGTACCTGAAATTTGACCTCTGTCCTTTTATTTCCCTGAATTTCGTCAAGTCCAGAGCCAACTGTAAGCCTGTTGTTGTAAACAGTTTGAGCCCAGCGAAGCCATATTGAAAGCTTTTTACCCAAATCGTAATTTACATTCAAATAGTATCGAAAACCCTTATCGTAAAAAGCTGGAATTGAATAACCGTACAGAATATCATTCTCATATGCATAAATCCTTGAATTATAGTCATCTGTCTCAAAATATTGCAACCTCAAAACTGCTGAAAGAGGTTTTAGCATGGGTTTATACATAAAATCGAAAAAAGTGAGAAACCCGTTTGCTTTATTGGCTCCATTATTATCATACCACAATAATTCTATGCGATTGCGTAAAGTGAAGCTGGTATTTAACTGATAACTGATTTGTGTTCGCCAGTTTTGCTTGGGCAAATTCACCAGATAGTTAGTAACAGTGGTGTTATTGGATTGATTGGCTTGTTTTGTTTCTGTTTTAAAACGGGTATACATTTCTACCTGCCTGTTAGGAGTAAAAGTTACCTGCGCCAGAAAATCTTTACCATGGCTTGGCGCATCAACAAGATATTTTAGCCAGGGAAATTTATAAAAATCTGCGTAGACATCAATCCTCCATCCAATGGCTGGTCGTATGCTTACTCCTGCATATATCCCGGTTTCATTAGTTGGATATGTATTTTCAGTAAATGCATTTCCATTGATAGATTGATACCCTTTGCTTATTGTTCTTTGCACAATGGATAAATCAACTCTTGGGTCAACACTAAAAAGCAGTCCGTTCACAAAAGCTTTATTGCTTCTCTTATCCATTGCAGCTTCCCCAAATAAATGCATATTCTTGTAAGTGTAGCTGTAATCCAAACTCATATTATACCAGCTGGTTCCGCTTATGGCATAGCGGTTATAAGGTTCATTTCGTTTTACTACTGGCAGTGAAAAGTTATAAAAGACAGCATTAGCACCAACATGCCATCTGTTGTTTCGTAAAAGAATATTACCGCCGTAAGAGGTTTGCTTTAAATTATTTCTGTCTAGCTGTTCGCTAGGAGTACGGTTATACCCTGATGTTAAAAAAGAGGAAACGAAATCTTCATAGTTTACGGTATCTGCTACAAAGTTGGCACTCAGTTTTCTTATTGAAGCAAATACAGTTGATTCTATTTTCCCTTTTCTAATTGTGATGCCTGCACCACGATTAAAGTAAAATTCGCCTGCAGAATTGTACGGCCGTAGCGTAGCTGATTGCCGCTTTACTCCCATTACATCTACACTTTTTTTAAATGCAAGACTTTGCCAATGAGTTAGCCCTTGGCCAAGATTTACACTAAAATCGCCAAGAGCTAATGCTTGTATTATGCCAATCTTTCTTGCAAATAAATGAAATGAATAAAAATCAAACCCTTTATTCTGTGCACCTTTCAAAAACTGCTCTCCGGCATCTTTATCCCCAACTATACCAAATTGTAATAAGTTTTTATACGTATATCGGTAACGAAAAAAGACCCGCTGCGGACTCCCCAGATATTTTGTTCCCGATGTTGACTTGTTAAACCCTTTTGCTTTTTCTAACACCTGTATTCCACGAAGCAAAAAACTGTGGTCACCATTCCTGAATCTTATACCAGCTTCATCTTTTAATGACACAGCAGTGGCAGCTGTAATAAATGGCAGCAGTTTTTTTATGGTGCCAATATCCCAGGAAGGAACAGCCTGTAGTTCGTAAAGACTGATTAGTTTTCCAAACAGATTTCTGTAGGAAATAAAATTAACGATCTGCAAATCGGTAAGAATTCTTAATAACTTAAATTCTTCTGCATCAGCCCTATTAATATTTAGCGGATGTCTTCTGAAGTTTTCCAGTTCCTGTAAATAAGTATCATCTTCTGTTTCGCCTTCGTTTGCATCCGTAAGGTTTTCCAGTTGCTGCTCGGTAGTAATTGGAATTTCCTGGCTAATACTTAATTGAGAGTTGAATACAATATATAATATGACTAGTATCCTTTTCAATCTTGTTTTGAATTAAAATTGAAGAGTACAAGTAATCCCGGTGTAACACCCAATTGCGAATGGAAAGCAGATGTAACATCTATACGAAATGATTTTACTGTTAGTCCAAGCCCTACCCATACGGATGAAGTGGCAGATGATACACCGGCACGGACTAATAATTCTTTTATCAACTTATATTGAAATCCTGCATTTACGTTGATGGGTTGATCTTCTTCTTTTTCAATTTCGCAACTAATGAGAAACTTCTCAGAAGCATCATACCCCAATCCTAAAGCATAGACAGACGATAGTTTTTCCTGTTGCTCTTTTCCAAATTTGCCGCCTACAGGATTATTAACATGCAATCCTGCATGCAGTTTCTCTGATACATGTAAAATGGCACCAACTTCAAAGCTAATTGCAGAAGCATTTCCATAAGTTGGAATTCGGATGCCATTATAATTAAACTGCACCCCAACATCTATTTTGGTCCCCAACTTTCTTGCATAAGCAAGCCCAAGCTGTGTTTCATTATAGTCTGTAAACCCTGAATACCCTGCCTTTACCCCAAAATTGCCACCCTTCGTTGTCAGCCCAACGGCAGCGGTATAATTATTCAGTTCGTTGAGCAAAAAACGTCTTTCACCATAAGCACCGGCCGTACTGTTTTTTAGCTGTGCTAATGAAGCCTGATTAGCAGTAAACGAAAAAGCATCTACATGATTCAGGCTATAAGCCCCTAAGCCGATATATGGAGCTGCGACAGGGCGGCGAAGTGTTTGAGCCTGCATTAAAGGAGAAATGCAAATCAGCAATAAGAAACTGAGTATAAATTTTTGTTTCAAATAGTAAAAATTTACAGAACCCGGCATAATAATTTAATCATAGGCCCTCAGGATGATATCTCAAATACTTTTTTCAGGAGAAAGTTACAAGGATAGTTCTGCCTTACAAAATAAAGATTGTGATTAATACTATTTTTGCGCCATGAATTTATTAGACGGGAAAAAAGCAGCCCAGGCAATTAAGGATGAATTAAGAATAGACGTTGCTCAATTATCAACTGAGGGAAAAAAAATTCCACACCTGGTGGCAATACTTGTTGGGAATAGTGGCGCCAGCGAAACGTATGTGGCGGCCAAAGTAAAAGCTTGTGAAGAAGTTGGTTTTAAATCAACCTTGATACGATTTGATGCCGATGAAGGAGCCATAAAAATGCTGGACCAGATTCATGAGCTAAATAACGATCCTGATGTAGACGGCATTTTAGTTCAGCTTCCTTTACCAAAACATATTTCTGATGATGAAGTAATCAATGCTATCGACCCCGATAAAGATGTTGATGGCTTTCATCCGGTAAGTGTGGGCAGAATGGTACAAGGTGTGCCAACTTTTGTTTCTGCAACACCGTATGGCATCATGTTGTTGTTAAAGCACTATAAAATCGATACAAAGGGGAAACATGCAGTGGTTGTTGGCAGAAGCAATATTGTAGGAAGGCCTATGAGTATTTTGTTAAGCAATAATACCAATCCCGGCAATTGTACTGTTACTGTTTGTCATTCGAAAACAGAAAATATAAAAGAACATTGCCTTCAGGCTGACATCATAGTAGCAGCCCTGGGGAAAACTGAATTCATAACTGCCGATATGGTAAAAGAAGGCGCCATTGTAATTGATGTGGGCATTACAAGAGTTGCTGATAGTTCTAAAAAAAGCGGCTTCAAATTAAAAGGTGATGTAGCATTTGATACAGTTGCTCCAAAATGTTCCTGGATTACACCAGTGCCAGGCGGCGTGGGGCCCATGACGATTGCTGCTTTATTGATGAATACTTACAGATCATGCATGATGAAGAACTAATGATTACCGAAAAAAAAATCATAACAACGCTTGCTGTAATGGAACATTTCTACACCATTCAGGGCGAAGGTTATCATCAGGGTAAAGCAGCTTATTTTATCCGTCTTGGTGGTTGCGATGTTGGCTGTGTATGGTGCGATGTAAAAGATAGCTGGGACACAGATAAACATCCTCATTGTACGATTGATGACTTAACAGCAACTGTGTTAAAAACCCCTGCCGAGTTAGTTGTAATCACTGGCGGCGAACCATTGATGCATAATTTAGACCAATTAACTTCTGCATTGCAGGCCGCAGGTTTAAAAACCAATATCGAAACATCCGGTGCTCATCCACTAAGTGGCAGTTGGGATTGGATATGTCTTTCCCCAAAAAAATTCAAAGCGCCGTTGGAAGAAGTAATTCCTTTTGCCAACGAATTAAAAGTGGTGGTCTTTAATAAATCAGATTTCGATTGGGCTGAAAAATATGCTGCAAAAGTTAGCGATAGTTGCAAATTATATTTACAACCAGAGTGGGATAAAGCTGCGCAAATAACTCCGCAAATCATCGATTACATTAAAGCAAATCCCAAATGGGAGCTATCATTGCAATTACATAAGTATATTAATGTGCCGTAGGCAACCATTCCATAACTTTTTCTCTCTTTTTGGGGAATAAAAACGTAGTAGCTTCGTTATATTAATCCATTATTATTTATTGATGAAAAAACTATTTCTCTTTTCGCTTATCACTTGCCTTGCTTCAGTTGCGTTCTCCCAATACGATCCGGGGAAAATAAAAAAGAAAGCCGTTCAGTATTACAACCAGGCGCAGGAAAGAGCTGCAGATGACAATATGATCAGTGCCATCGGTTTGCTGTTACAAGCTGTTGGAGAAGATAACAAGTATGTTGATGCACATTTAGCATTGGGAAGTTTATTTGGCAATATGAAAAACCATAAGAAAAGCATTCACCATTTTGAAATAGCCTTTTCGTTGGATTCAACTTACACTTTTGATTACAAATCGCCTTATTCAAATCAATTAGCAGCGGAAGGAAATTTTGAAAAAGCATTAGAAGCTTTGAATGAGTTGCTTTCAAAAAAACCACCAAAGAATCCAACTACTTTAGATAAACTGGAAAAAAGAAAAAAATCTTACGAGTTCGCTATAGATTTTGAAAAAAATAATCCGGATAAAAGTTATGTATTTGCTCCGCAAAATCTTGGGCCGGGTGTGAATTCCGCAGAACCGGAATATTTCCCATCATTAAGTATCGATGCAAACGAATTGGTTTTTACAAGAAGAGTTAAAAACATCAATGAAGATTTTTATTCCAGCAAATTAAATGGCAAAAAATGGGAGGAATCAAAACCTCTGGAAGGGAATATTAATACACCACAAAGTGAAGCAGCACAAACGATTTCGCAGGATGGGCAACTTTTTATTTTTACTGCAAGGGACAGGCGAGATAATTTTGGCAATTATGATTTATACTATTCCGTAATGACACCACAAGGTTGGAGTGAGTCTGTAAATCTTGGCGCCAATATAAATTCTGACCAATGGGATTCGCAACCATGTTTGTCACCCGACAAAAGAGATCTCTATTTTGCCAGCAGAAGATTAGGTGGTTTTGGCGGTAGCGATATTTATGTTTCGCACCTGCTGCCAAACGGCACATGGAGCAAAGCAGAAAATATAGGTGCAGGTATCAATACCGATGGCGACGATCAATGTCCTTTTATCCATGCAGATAATCAAACATTATATTTTACTTCAAACGGGTGGCAGGGCTACGGTGAAAATGATCTTTTTTTTGTTCGCAGAAGTTACGGCAACACATGGACAAAACCGAAGAATCTTGGCTATCCGATCAATACGATCAATGATGAAGGAACCCTATTCATTGCGGCTGATGGAGTAACTGCTTATTATGCCAGCGATAGAAGCGATACAAGAGGTTCGCTTGACATTTACAGTTTTGAATTAAGAAAAGATATCCGTCCTTTTAAAACATTATGGGTAAAAGGCATTGTTACAGATAAAAAAACATTAAAAGGAATTCCTTCCACGGTTGAGTTGATTGATCTTGCCACTAAGCAAACGATCACTCAGGTACAAACCGATGAAAATGGGAAGTATCTTATTACACTTCCCGTAGGAAAAGATTATGCTTTTAATGTAAACCGCAAGGGTTATTTATTCTATTCCGATAATTTTCTGATGATTGATAAATCACCCGACTCCACTTACAAAAAGGATATTGTATTACAACCTATCGAATTGAATGCAAACGTCATTCTGAAAAATATTTTCTTTGATGTAAACCAATTTGAATTAAAACCCGAATCACAGGTCGAACTCGATAAAATGGTACAGCTACTTAATGACCATCCGCTGCTTAAAATTGAAATTGGCGGACATACAGATAATGTGGGTAAACCTTTAGACAACCTTGCATTAAGTAATGAAAGAGCAAAATCCGTTGTCAATTATCTTATCAGTAAAAATATTGATAGCAAAAGATTATCAGCAAAAGGTTTTGGCGAAGCCAAACCCGTAGCAGATAACAATTCAGAAGAAGGCAGAGCCATGAACCGCAGAACAGAAATGAAAGTAACAAGCCAGTAATCAGCTTTCATCTTATATTTGAAGTTTACGACTAATCTCATGCATCCGGAACTTTTATACCAACTGGCTTTAACACTTATTCCTAATATCGGTACCGTGCAGGCCAAAATTCTTTTGCAGCATTGCGAAGCAGAAGAAATTTTTCATGCTAAAAAATCATTTCTGGAAAAAATTGAAGGCATTGGCCCTGTCAGGGCAGCATCCATAGCAGCTTTCAAGGATTTCTCAAGAGCAGAAGATGAAATAAAATTCATAGAAAAATACAAGATCAAATCGCTGTTTCTTACTGATCCATTATATCCGCAGCGTTTATTGAATTGCTACGACTCTCCTACCATGCTTTATTATAAAGGAGAAGCAGATTTGAATGCACAAAAAATTGTTTCCATCATCGGCACAAGAAGTTATACCGATTATGCAAAACAGGTTACGGATGATCTGGTAAAAGCGATTGCTTCGCAAAATATTACTGTCATAAGCGGTCTTGCTTTTGGTGTGGATGCCATTGCACATAAAGCTTCAGTAAAAAACAATTTGCCGACTGTTGGCGTATTGGGGCATGGTCTCGATCTTATTTATCCGCCGGAACATGCAGGGCTTGCAAAAGACATGATTAAAACCGGGGGTGGTTTGTTAACAGAGTTTAGAAGCAAATCAAAACCAGACAAACATAACTTCCCAAGTCGCAACAGAATCGTAGCAGGAATGAGCGATGCAACAATAGTAATTGAAACAAGCATTAAAGGTGGCAGTATGATTACAGCTGAATTAGCCAATGGATATAACAAAGATGTTTTCGCCATTCCCGGAAAAATTACTGATAGTAAAAGTGCCGGCTGCAATTACCTCATCAAATCCAATAAAGCAATGTTATTGTCCGACATCAACGAATTCTTACAATTAATGGGATGGGAAGATGCAGCAAAAAACAAAAAACAAAAAAAACAACAAAGAGAAATTTTTATTGAATTGACAAAAGAAGAAAAAATAATCATTGATATTCTCAAAGAAAACGAGACTGTATCCATTGATGATATCAATTTTAAAAGCGGTTTAAGCAGCAGCACTGTTGCAGCCGCCATACTTAACTTAGAATTACAGAATGTGATACTATCTTTGCCCGGAAAATTATACAAGATCGCTTAAACGCATACAGCAAAAAGCCCGGTTTTATTGTCTTGAAATAATCCAACGTTTACATTGATCTTTTAACTAAATGAAACTGCAACGAATACCCGTCATATTATTACTTCTCTTTTTTCTAAGCAATAATATTGTTGCACATTCTCAGGCATGTACTACGTTGGGGCAAACACCATCCACAGCTTTCCCGGTTTGCGGCACCACAGTTTTTCACCAGGCATCAGTTCCTATCTGTAGCACAAACGATTTATTTGTTCCGGGTTGTTCGGGACCATCTGTTGGAGCCAATTATCAAAATAAAAACCCTTTCTTTTATAAATTTACCTGCTACGTTGGTGGCACACTTGGTTTTGTAATAACTCCATTAGCCGCAAATGAAGATTACGACTGGCAACTGTATGATATAACCGGAAGAAACCCCAATGACATTTTTACTGTAAACTCTTTAGTAGTTACAGGCAATTGGTCCGGCTCTTATGGAACAACGGGTGCATCTGCTGCAGGCGTAAATTTTATTCAATGTGCATCCAATCCGGCAGACAATAAACCCAGGTTTGCAGCCATGCCCGTATTAACTGCCGGCAGGGAATACTTATTAATGATTAGCCATTACACCGATGGCCAAAGCGGTTATGATTTAGCGTTCGGGGGCGGCACGGCTGTTATCACAGATCCGAAAGTTCCAAAAATGCTGAGTGCAAAAGTTGATTGTGATGGCAAGGTTATTACGCTGAAACTGAATAAGCAAATCAGATGCAATAGCTCCACTGCGGCCGGTAGTGAATTCAGTTTATCACCTGCTGCCGGTTCAGTGGTAAGTGCTGTTTCAGCAAACTGTACTGGTGCTTTTGATTTTAATGAAATGACAATCACATTGTCAGCCGCATTGCCAAATGGAACATTTGACCTTGTTATCAATAATGGTTCAGATGGAAATACATTACTGGATATTTGTGGAACAGCTATAACCCCCGGTGAAAAAGTTTCATTTATCTATGCAGCACCTCAACCGATTTTTGCAGATAGTATTGGAAAAACTGCCTGCACACCAGATTCTGTACGCATTTAT
This sequence comes from Chitinophagales bacterium, assembly GCA_038257235.1. GTDB lineage: Bacteria > Bacteroidota > Bacteroidia > Chitinophagales > Chitinophagaceae > JJ008. The sequence continues at coordinate 11,064 of JBBSJN010000007.1, read as the reverse complement.
TTCCCCAAAAAAATAAGTTGTGCCAGTATTGCTGCAGATGGAAGTGACTTTTTTGTTGCCGGGCCAACATCTGTAACAGTTATAAGTGCCAACGGAAACTGCATTGGTGGAAAAACAGATTATGTGGTAGTAAAATTCGCAGCACCCATTTTCACAAAAGGAACTTATCAGTTAACATTGAAGGCAGGCAATGACGGAACCGTTTTGATTGATGAATGTGGATTGGAAACACCGGTTCAAACTTTACCATTTACTACGGCTGATACAGTAAATGCATCATTTAGTTATACGCAAAAACTTGGTTGCCGCACCGATACACTCTTATTTTCACACAACGGAGCTAATGATGTAAATAACTGGAGTTGGATTTTTAACAATGCAGCACCAATAAGAACGCAATCACACACTATTGTTTTTCCGGCCACAAGTAACAATACAATTCAACTCGGTGTAAACAACGGCACTTGCAGTGATACTTCATCAATGGCAATTAATCTGGACAACGAAGTAATAGCTGATTTCAGTATGCCATCTATTATTTGTCCGGAAGACAAACTGGAAGTACTTAATACATCAACTGGCTTAATAGATACCTGGAAATGGACATTTGATGTAATTGCCACCAATACTATAAAGGATCCGATGCCCGTTCAATTCCCGACACTGAACCGGGAAGCTTATTATACGGTAAAGCTTGTTGCCAGAAATAATACGCTTAATTGTAGTGACAGCACAAGGAGAACACTAACTGTTTTAGATCATTGCCTGATTGCTGTACCTTCTGCATTTACACCAAATGGAGATGGCAGGAATGATTTTTTCCGTCCGCACAATGCACTGAAAGCAGATAATTATGAATTCAAAGTGTACAACCGTTGGGGACAGTTAGTGTTTCAAACCAAAAACTGGCAGGACAAATGGGATGGAAAGATTAATGGTAACCTGCAAGGTACTGGTGTATTTGTATGGATGCTTCGTTATATAAACCGTGATACTAAAAAGGAGGTTTTTGAGAAGGGGACTGTCACTTTAATTCGATAAAAGTAATATCTCAGTTTAAAAATCGGATACCTCAAAATGATTTTTGAACCACATCACATTAGGAACATAGGTATTCACATAGCCTGGTTCAAGACTATGTGTTTATTTCTAATGTTTTCTATCTCCCTATGTGGTTCAAATCAAAATTAATTACAAACTAAGATGCTATCCGATAAAATTTTCAGTTTGTCTGTAATTGCCGGGCCGCTTATCTTTGCACATGGCAACAAGAAATTCCCCCAACACAGGTAAGAGTTCAGACAAATTTTTCGGCGAAGGTCTCACCTTCGATGATGTGCTATTAATACCCGGCTACAGCCAGGTGCTTCCACGGGATGTGGAAATAAAAACAAAGCTCACTAAAAACATAACACTCAATATTCCTTTGCTGTCAGCAGCAATGGATACCGTTACAGAAGCAGCACTAGCCACAGCACTGGCAAGAGAAGGCGGCCTTGGTATTCTGCATAAAAACATGAGCATAGAAAAGCAGGCCGAGCAGGTTCGCAAAGTAAAAAGAAGTGAAAGTGGATTAATCATCGATCCGGTTACATTGCTGGCAGATGCCTCAATCGGCGATGCATTAAAACTGATGAGAGAGAATAAAATAGGTGGCATTCCCATACTGGATAAAACAGGCAAGCTGGTCGGCATATTAACCAACCGTGACCTTCGATTCGAAGAAAACATGAAACGTAAGGTCAGCGAAGTAATGACAAAAGAAAATCTTTACACCGCTCCCGAAGGAACTGACTTGAAAAAAGCAGAGCAGCTATTCAAGAAAACAAAAGTTGAAAAGCTTCCGATCATCAATAAGCAGGGGAAACTTACGGGACTCTTTACCTATAGTGATATACTGAAATTAAAAAGCAATCCCAATGCAGTAAAAGACAAGTTTGGCCGCTTGCTTGTTGGTGCTGGTGTTGGCATCACTGCTGATATATTAGAAAGAGTTGCTGCATTACAAACCGTAGGTGCCGATGTTATTGCATTGGACAGTGCACATGGCCACAGCAAAGGAGTAATTGCCGCATTGAAGAATATAAAAAAGAATTTTAAAAATATAAATGTAATTGCCGGTAACGTTGGCACTGCCGCAGGTGCCAAAGCATTGGCAGAAGCTGGCGCAGATGCAATTAAAGTAGGTATCGGCCCCGGTTCTATTTGTACGACAAGGATTGTGGCAGGTGCAGGTGTGCCGCAACTCACAGCAGTAATGGAAGCTGCTGCTGCACTAAAAGGAAAAAACATTCCAATCATTGCAGATGGCGGTATTCGTTATACTGGTGATATGGTAAAAGCATTAGCAGCCGGAGCTGATTGTGTAATGATGGGAAGCATTTTTGCAGGCACAGAAGAAAGCCCTGGCGAAACTATCATCTTCGAAGGAAGAAAATTCAAACAATACCGTGGCATGGGTTCGTTGGGTGCAATGGCAACAGGCAGCAGCGATCGTTACTTTCAGGATGTGGAAGACGATGTAAAGAAATTTGTACCCGAAGGCATTGAAGGTCGTGTGGCTTATAAAGGAACTTTAAAAGAAATCGTTTATCAATACACTGGCGGTCTTCGTGCAGGGATGGGCTATTGCGGTGCAGGCAATATCGAAGCATTGAAGAAAGCAATATTTGTAAAGATTACTAATGCAGGTATGAGAGAAAGCCATGCACATGATATCGAGATTACAAAAGAAGCACCGAATTATAGCAGGAAATAAAGGCCTTATGCCCCTGTCCCCTAAAGGGGAACTTAGGTTCAGTTAATCTTTTTATCATTTATCAACTCTGAGTACTGAGTAATAATGTTTTTTACCCGGCTTCATTACTACTATCAGCTTTCGTTACACAGTTTACCCTGAGGAACGAAGGGCACTCTTTGTACTGCATTAATTCTATTCAGCAAATTGCAAATCAGTTTATAAATACGCAGCGTCATTCTATTAATAAGAATGACACTGTGTACTCATAACTATCTATTCAAACTTTTAATAATCCTCCAGCACATCAAAAGTTATCAATTGCTTACGATATGCTTTTACTTCATACCCATTTTGAATAGCAGGCTTCCACTTAGGTGCTTTCTTTAATACTCTCACCGCTTCTGCTTCCAATCCATAACCATGATTGGTCAATGCTTTTATATCACTCACATTCCCTTCCTTGTCTACTACAAATTGTACCACTACTGTATATCTGCCCACTGGTGCATCATTTCTTGCCGGTGTTTGAGGATCAAGATTTCTTGTTAAAAACTTTACCCAGTCTCCAATAAACTGTGCTTCTACTTGCACAGTTAAATATGTCTGTTCAGGCTCAGTATTTCTTTTTTCCTGAATTATTCCTTTTGATTCTTTTACAATATCTGGAGTAGCAATCTTATCATCAACGATACCATCCATTTTTATATCTCCTATTTTGGCATCAGCAAGACTTGCCTGCGAAGGTGGCGGTTCAATAACTTTATCGTCCTCCACTACTTTCATATCTAGAAACTTCTCTTGCTTCACCTGCACTTCTTCCGGTGGTGGTGTTTCTTGCTTTGGTGGTTCCGGAATCTTTTCATCAGGCGGCAAATCGACTAAGGTAACTACTGTCCTAACAATATCTGTGTTCTTCGTTCGCTTCGAAGATCCTGCCAAAGCAGTTCCTCCAAAAACTAATGCTACTACAGAAAATGTAACGAGCAATGCTTTTTTAATTCGCTGCTCATAAGTTTTACGGAGATAATAAGCGCCGTACTCTTTGTTACGGCCATCAAAGATCAGGTCTATCAGCGATGCTGATAAAATTTTGTTGGTTTGCATGGCTTTACTTTTTTACTGAGAGAGCAAAGACATAAATTTTCCATAAAGTCTATTATAAAAAACAATTGCCACTGAAACACAGCCGCACTTAAAAAATACTTTTCTGTGTTTCAGTACGGCTGTGGCAAAAAATAAAACGATGTTTCGATGCCGCTATCACAAACAACTTATATTTTTACTAAAATCATTTTCTTGAAACAATTTACAAATCTCTTCCTCGCCATTGCATCCGGTCTTTTGCTTTTTGCCGCATGGCCTGTATCACCACTTACCTTACTCATTTTTCTAGCATGGACACCGCTGCTTTGGATAGAGTCAAAAGTAGAAAGCCGCAAAAAGTTTTTTTGGCTTACCTATGTCACCATGTTCATCTGGAATGTTGCCACCACCTGGTGGATATGGAATGCCTCACCACAAGGCGCTATTGCTGCGTTTCTTGCAAACAGTTTATTGATGTGCTTCCCCTGGCTTGGTTTTAAGATTGCTAAAAAAAGATTCGGCGCCGCTATTGGGTATCTTTCATTGATTGCCTTCTGGATGTGTTTTGAATATATTCATTTACAGGATTGGGGATTAAGCTGGCCCTGGCTTACAGTAGGAAATGTTTTTGCAGCACATCCTGAATGGATTCAGTGGTATGAATACACTGGCACCAGTGGCGGCACTTTGTGGGTAATGCTTAGCAATGTTTGGGTGTATGTTTTATTTACAGAATATCAAAAGAATGGAAGATCACCGGTTTATTTTAAACAAATACTTGGCTGGTTGTTAATCATGATCATTCCTTTTTTTATTGCCAAAAAATTAAACAATAAAACAATAAGTAATCCTTCCGGAAAAAACATAGTCGTAGTGCAACCGAATATAGATCCTTACGAAAAAGTATCCGAATCAACTGGTTCTTTCGAAGCACAATTACAAAGACTGATCAGCACAACTGAAAAACAAGTTGATAGCAACACCGCATTAATTGTTTGGCCCGAAACTGCTTTATACGCTGCATCAAGAATTGATGAAGCATCATTACAGGAAAATTATTTTCTGCATCCCCTGTTTGCATTCCTGAAAAAATATCCAAATGCATCATTACTTACAGGCATTGAAAGTTTCAGGGAGATGGCTGAGGAAACAAAATATTCGCAAGAATATAATGGACGCTTTTATGAATCATACAATGGCGCTGCATTATTAGACAGTAATGGTGCCTCTGCCTTTTATCATAAATCAATGTTGGTACCCGGCGTGGAAACGTTGCCATGGTTCTTGAAATTCATTGATAAATGGTTTGAAAAATTCGGCGGCACTACGGCTGGTTATGCCAGACAGGAAGAAAGAACTGTTCTTGCCGAAAAAAATGGTTTCAGGATTGCTCCTTCTATTTGCTATGAAAGTATTTATGGAGAATACATGAGTAAGTACATCCGCAATGGTGCCAACCTGATCTGCATCATTACCAACGATGGCTGGTGGAAGAACACACCGGGCCATAAACAACATATGAACTATGCAAGATTAAGAGCCATTGAAACCAGAACATGGGTGGCAAGAAGTGCCAATACAGGCATCAGTTGTTTTATTAATCCTTATGGTACAGTTATTGACCCACAACCATATGATACAAATGCTGCAATAAAAATGAATATACCTGTTTCTGCTTCTTCAAAAACATTTTTTGTGAGGACTGGTGATTTATTGTCACAGATCATGACGGCACTTAGCATACTATTGATTGGAGCAGCGATATTTTTTAAAATAAATAAGAAGTTCGTCAGGACTAAAGTCCTCTCGTAATATCATCATTTACCCCGGCATTAATGCCGGGGTAAAAAACTCAACTAAACACCGGGCTTTAGCCCCGATTAAAATGAACAAACAACTATCATATCAAGACAAAAAAATACATTACCGTATTATTGGCAGTGGTCAACCTGTTTTTCTACTTCATGGATTTGGAGAAGATGGAGAAATATTTCACCTGCAGGTGGAGTATTTGAAACGTAAATTTCAGCTTATTGTTCCAGACCTGCCTGGCTCTGGCCAATCAGCAATGATTGGTGATATGAGCATTGAAGGAATGGCGAAAGTTATACATGCTATCATTAAAGAAGAAAAGATTGAAACCTGTCCTGTTATCGGTCATAGCATGGGCGGCTATATTACGTTGGCAATGATGGAAAAATATAGCAAACATATTTCAGCATTCGGCCTGTTTCACTCTTCTGCTTATGCTGATGGAGAAGAAAAAATTACTGCCCGCAAAAAAGCAATTGATTTTATAAAACAGAACGGTGCTTATGAATTTTTAAAAACAGCCATCCCCAATCTTTTTGCTGAGCAATCCAAAGAGAAAATGAAAACAACGATTGCCAAATTAATTGAGCAAGGCCACAACTTTTCAGCCCAATCTCTCGTTTCTTATTACGAAGCAATGATACTGCGACCAGACAGGTCAGAAATCTTACAAAAAGCAAGAGTTCCGGTACTTTTTATCATCGGAAAATATGACAATGCCGTTCCTGTAAAAGACATGTTGAAGCAAAGTCATCTACCTGAAAAATCGTACATTCACACTCTTCAACAATCCGGTCACATGGGAATGCTGGAAGAGGCAGATAAGTGTAACCAGATACTGGAGAAGTTTTTACTGGATATATAAAATCAATTTCGGCCTGCCCTACATGAAACGTATTTTATTTACTATACTAACAGTTTTTCTTTTATCAGTATCAGCCGATGCAGCTCATATTAAAGGGGGCTTTTTTACCTATAAATATTTAGGGCCGGGTTCCGCCGGAAATGTAAGATATCAGGTTACATTAACAGTTTACATGATTTGCACAGCTACTCCCGCACAAATTTCTGACCCCATTAATTTTTCTATTTTTGATGGTGCAAATAATCAGCTTTTACAGAATATTAGTGTAAGTAAAACAAATGAATATTTTCTAAATAAAAATTTTGATGAGCCCTGTATTACTGGAAACGAAACAGGCTGCTATTATAAAGTTGTTGTTTATGATTTGACTTCAATTGAATTACCATCTACACCTCAAGGATATATTTTTGCTTATCAAAGATGCTGCAGGATTGCAGGTATTAATAATGTTATTGGTAGTGGAGCCGTTGGTAATACTTTTTCTATAAAAATACCGGGCACAGCAGTTGCACCAGGGGCAGAAACAAATAGCAGCCCTGTGTTTCAGGTAAATGATACAGCTGTAGTTTGCAGAAATAGTTTTTTTGAATACTCATTTCAGGCTAGTGACCTAGATGGAGATTCACTTGCTTATCAATTTTGCAGTGCAATTGAAGGCGGTTCGCAAACTACTCCAGCACCGGCAACTGCTTCACCCCCTCCCTACTTCTCTGTTCCTTATCAAAGTCCATTCTCTGGTTCTCAACCAATGGGACCTGGAGTAACGATTGATCCTGTAACAGGAATTATTAGTGGCATTGCACCTGATATACTTGGGGAATTTGTTATTAGTGTTTGTGTTAATGAATATCGTAATGGAATTCTAATCGGTACAACTCAAAAAGAATTACATATAAGGATTAATGACTGTCAGCCATTAAAAGCTAAACTAGATCCATCAATAATTACTTGTGATGGTTTTACGCTGAATTTTCAGAATTTGGTGGCTAATGATCCGGGCACACAATATCGATGGATATTTGGAGACCCTGCAAGCGGAGCTGCAGATACTTCTTTATTAGCAACTCCTACACATACCTATACTGATACAGGAGTTTATGTAGTAAAACTAGTTGTTTCATTATCAGGTGGGCTTTGTGCCGATAGTACTACGATGCTGGCAAAAGTTTTCCCCGGCTTCTTTCCCAATTTTATTGCTGCAGGTGGATGCTTTACCAATCCTTTTCAATTTACAGATCAAACAGCCACTGCCTATGGTGTAGTAGATAGCTGGCGATGGAATTTTGGCGACTTGTCAACACTGGCTGATACATCAAGAATTAGAAATCCACAATGGACCTATGCAGCTGCCGGTACAAAAACAGCACAATTGATTGTGACCAATAGTAAAGGTTGTAAGGATACCGCATCGGTTGATGTGGAAGTATTTGACAAACCTACTATTACCCTGGCATTTAATGACACGTTGATATGTCGTAATGATGCTGTCCAGTTAAATGCAACCGGAACAGGTGCATTTAACTGGACACCATTGACCAATATTACCAATCCAAATACAGGAACACCAACCGTAAACCCGACTACCAGTACCTGGTACACGGTAAACCTTAATGACAATGGTTGTCTCAATAAAGACTCTGTGCATGTCCGTGTAATAAACAGTGTATCATTGACTGCAATGAACGATACTACAATTTGTCGTACTGATGCCATTCAGTTAACTGCCAATACCGATGGGCTTTCTTTTCAATGGACACCAGCAGGCACATTGAATAATCCAAACATTAAAAATCCTATAGCCACACCGACTGCTAATACAACCACTTACCAGATAACTTCAACTGTTGGTAGCTGTTCCGCAACAGATGATGTAATAATTACTACAGTTCCTTATCCGGTTGCTAATGCCGGTGCAGATCAAACAATTTGTTATAATACTTCCGCTCAACTTAATGGCTCACATGATGGCATCAGCTTTACCTGGTCGCCTGTTTCTTATTTAAACAATCCAGCAATACTTAACCCGATAGCAACACCGCCAAGATCAACTTCGTATATCCTTACTGCATTGGATAATAAAGGATGCCCAAAGCCGGGCCGTGATACCGTTGTGATAACAATACAACCAAAAGTAAGAGCCAGTGCCGGCCGTGATACAACTGTTGTGGTTGGTCAGCCTTTACTATTACAAGGCTCAGGCGGTGTAAGTTATGTATGGAGTCCCAACACCGGTCTTTCTAATACTACAATTGCAAATCCAATTGGTGTTTATGGACCAGAAACAGATAGTGTAAGATATAAACTGGTTGTAACAGATGCAGCAGGTTGTCCTGATTCTGCTTTTGTTACAGTATATGTTTTCAAAACAAATCCGTATGTTTTTGTACCAACAGCCTTTACCCCAAATAATGATGGCAGGAATGATGTGATACGGCCGATAGCTGTTGGTGTAGAAAAAATAAATTTCTTCAGTATTTATAATCGTTGGGGCGAACTGGTGTTTACCACTACTGCTAATCGCCACGGCTGGGATGGCCGCATCGGCGGAGTGTTACAGGCAACCAATGTGTATGTGTGGATGGTAAGTGCTGTTGATTACACCGGGAAAACGATTTTTTTGAAAGGAACGGTTACACTGATAAGGTAGTGAATGGTGAATAGTCAATAGTGAATAATCTTCACTATACAATAAATTCTCTTCACCCCACAATAACTGTTATGTTTCTTACGCTTAATCACCAAAAACTAGAAGTCTTTATTACTTCCCGTCAATTTGTTTTACACTGTTATCAGCTAACAAAAGTTCTGCCTGCAGAAGAACGATTTGGCATGATCTCACAAATCAGAAGGGCGGCATTATCTGTTCATCTGAATATAGCGGAAGGAGCCTCTAGAAAATCTATAGTTGAAAGAAAAAGATACTATGATATAACAAGAGGCTCAATAATTGAAATTGACGCTGCACTTGATATTGCAAAAGATCTGGGATATTTGGATAATTTTGAAATAGCCCCTCTTGGCGAGAAAATGATAACCTGTTTTAAATTACTCAGCGGTATGATTCAATCGGAGGCTAAAAATTGATTATTCACCATTCACTATTCACCATATGAGAAAAATTGCCTTCATTACAGGTGCCACAGCAGGATTCGGAAAAGCCTGTGCAACAATTTTTGCAGCCAATGGTTATGATCTTATCATTAATGGCAGAAGAACTGAAAGACTGCAAACCCTGGCTGACGAATTAGAAAAAAAATACAATGTAGCTGTCTTGCAATTACCTTTTGATGTGCAGATAGAAAAAGCTGTTTTTACCTCTATAGAAAATATTCCGGAAGACTGGAAAGCTATTGATGTGCTTGTAAATAATGCAGGCCTTGCCTTGGGCCGGGATTATTTTGATGAGGCAGATATGAACGACTGGAACATTATGATTGATACCAATGTGAAAGGCTTTCTGTATGTAGGTAAAGCAGTTTCAAAATTGATGGCCATTAGAAAGCAAGGCCATATTATCAATCTTGGTTCGGTGGCTGGCAAGCAGGTGTATGAAAAAGGAAATGTGTATTGCGCCACCAAGTATGCAGTGGATGCTATCAGCCAATCCATGCGGATTGATTTGCTGCGACATAATATCAAAGTAACTTCTATTAATCCCGGTGCGGCAGACACAGAATTTTCTGTAGTTCGATTTAAAGGAGACGAACCTACCGCAAAAAGTATTTATAATGGGCTGAAACCCTTAACTGCTGAAGATGTGGCTGAAGTAATTTATTACTGCACTACTCTGCCCGCACATGTATGCATAAACGACTTAACGTTGAGCTGCCTGCAACAGGCTAATGCCATTTATTTTAACAGACAAAGCTCTTGACGTAAGTCAATAAAAGATTTCAAATTCAGGCTTTACACTTATCTTCCCGTACCTAAACCTTTCTCCGCTGTTAATTGGCCTAAAACTTGCCGTATTATCCCTTCGAAAATGTACCTATTGATAAAATAATTTTATCAAAAACTATTAAAGCAAAAAAGCAATAAGTACATTTATGGAGCAAGTTCAATATCACTCAATCCCTGTTATGAAAAAACCGTATCTCCTTATTTTAGCTTTAACAATTTTATCTGCCTGTTCCTATTCACAGGATGTAATCCGACTTGAATCTTGTTCTAACGGATCCATGAATAAACAAGTTGACAGCCTTAAAGAAGTTTATTCAAAAGATGGATATGAATTACTGAAAGAAGCTTCCATAAAAATGGAAAGTGAATTTGAAATGCCGGTCATTGTTCCGCTTACACAAGGCAGCTGGTATCAGTTTGTTTTTATCGGTGATTATTCTTCCCGCCTATACGAAGTAAGGATGTACGACTGGAAAGAAAGAATGGTGATCTTCCGCCAAAAAAGATGGGGCGAAATTGACGGGAACGTAATCAGCTATACTTATGTACCGCAATTCTCCGAATTTCATATGATGAAACCAGTACAGGTAAACAAACAAAAGAAAAAGAATTTATGTGGTTATGTGATGTTGTTCAAAAGAACAGCTGAAGCTGCAGTTGGATC
>JBBSJN010000006.1:0-34230 GCA_038257235.1 Chitinophagales bacterium | reverse complement strand
TCTGCCATTCCGCTTGCAGAAATAATAACACAAGGCTCATTCCGGAAGTTGAGCATCTTACTTTGGTCAACAGACTGAATATATTTTAAGCCGGGGAATTTAAATGGATCATCATCTTTCTCTAATACTTTTTGAATTGTTTTATTAAAATAATTGGGGTACCTCTTTATTATGTCTGTTGCTTTTATACTTAAAGGGCTATCAAGAAAATAATCAACTTTCGGTAATCTATTCTCCAATTCCAGTTGGTTTAATGCAAATAAAATTTCCTGTGTTCTTCCCACACTAAATGCAGGAATGATCAACTTTCCTTTTTTTTCTACACAGGTTCTTTCCACCCACTCCAGCAAATGATTGGGTGTCGTAAATTGCATTTCATGCAAGCTATTTCCGTAGGTTGATTCCATGATAATGTAATCAGCCTGAGGAAAAACATCTGGCGAACGCAGAATGATATCTCTGTACCGGCCAATATCTCCGCTGAATGTCAGGCTTTCTGTTTTCCCATCGTCTGTAATCCGCAGATGCACACAAGCACTTCCGATAATGTGACCGGCATCTGTAAAAAGCAATTCAACTCCTTGTTCTATCGTCCTCCATTCGTTATACTTTACTTCTGTTAATCTTTCTGTTGCTTTTTTAGCATCATCCAAAGTGTATAAAGGCTGTACATATGGCTGCCCCTCTGCTGCTCTTTTTTTATTAACATATCGAATATCATTTTCCTGAATATGCGCCGAATCCTCCAATAAAACACTTGTAAGATCTTTTGTACCAGGTGTACAATAAATCTTTCCACGGTATCCTTCTTTCACAAGTTTTGGTATTAATCCGCTATGATCAATATGTGCATGAGAAAGTACCATCACATCAACAGTAGAAGCATCAAAACCAAGATCATTATTCAATGGTATCGTAGCTTTTCCCATTCCCTGAAACATACCGCAATCAAGCAGTACCTTTTTTCCATTCTTTAATGTGATCAGATGCTTTGAACCTGTAACTGTTCTGGCTGCGCCATGAAATGCAATTTTCATCTGTATATTTTTTATTTTATGAATTTTGTCAGATAGAACTTGCCTACCGGCAGGCAGGTTCGCATAAAAAATTATTTTCTACTTCTTGCCTTAAAAGACCAGGTGATATAAAACTCTGCAACCTCATCACCTTCTTTATTTCTCCCCACAGATTTTGCTTTTACTGCTGCCGGCTCACCTGTTGCAATGGTATCAGCAATTGCTTTTTCAAACATTTCTCCATCTTCGCAAGTAAAATAAGTTCTGCCAGTAGCCTTTTTAAAATATGCTGAATCTACTTTTACCACCAGCATAGAAACCGGCGGATCACTTTTATACAAATGTGCCATGGCCAAGGCACCGGTACTTAATTCCGCTGCCATACTCAGACAGGCAAAATAGGTAGACCTGAAAGGATTTTGTGAAAGCCATTTATAAGGAACTGATGTCACACATTTTTTTTCACTTGCTTCTCTCACCCTTACACCTGCCATAAAAGCAGCAGGTAGTTTTGAAAAAAGAAATAGCTTGAATTTAAAAGGATGTTTTAAAAGTTGTATGAAGGAAGTTGTGTTGGAGTTCATTTAATTTTCTTTGTATTGTGACGGGTCCAAAGCTTGCTTATTCCAGTTATTTAAGAAAGTCATTACTTTTCCTTTGTCATATCCTTTTCCGGATTCCAAATACTCAGAATTTTGCGTATGAATCAAATCTCCTTCATCATTTAAAACAAGAAAAACCGGAAACCCAAAACGTTGCGGAAATTTATACTTCTTCAAAATTTCAGTGTTATAGTTCTCTTTACTGTAGTTCAAATGATAAACAACATAATTCCCGTTTACCAAAGAATCTATCGTTTTATCTGTAGTTACAAAATCATTAAATCTTGCACACCACACACACCAGTTGCCACCAATTTGGATTAATACATGCTTGCCGGATTTTTTTGCTTCCTTTACAGCATCTGCTATTTGCGTCTTCGAATTATCCTCAGGTTTATACAAATTAAAGGTTTTCATATCCTGCGAAAAACCAAATATCGCCGAAAAAACAAAACCAATTATAACTATTGCTTTTTTCATATGTGCATCTTATTGTTTTTGAATAGCTACTATAAAAGCTACTGCTTTGTTCCTTTTAACAATTACCTTAACCATTGTTTTGGCTTGGTTTTATCAGGATCGTCCGGCAGTCTTAATGGCAGACCCTGTAATTTTTTGAAATGTACTTAAAAATAGGTAGTTCAGATCAATTTAGTTGATGATAAGTAGCATGAAAACACAATTATTTATATAATTCTGCAACGATTGTGAAACAGAATCGTCAAATTTGCTGATTAAACACATTTAATACTCTTTCACCCGTTATTACGGCTCTCAATTATTTGGTATGAAAAAAAAGACATCATTATTTTTCTCATTTTTAATAGCTTCTACTTTTACATTTGCTCAAACAGTTTCAGGAAAATTAAAATTTGCACAAGGCCAGGTTTTCGAAATAGAAATGAAAACTAAAAGCACCATTTCGCAACAGGCAATGGGGCAAGCGATTGATTTTAACGTAGACGCAACAGCTAAACACTCTTACATCGCTACCAATGCAACGGACGACAATACCACACTTCGTCACGAAGTGCAAAAAGTCAATTTTTCCTTTGATGGCATGGGACAAAAACAAAAATTCGATTCAGACAATGAAAAAGATCTGAAAGGACCTTTTGGCAAGCCAGTGAAAGATATGCTGGAGAAAAAGTATGATATGGTAATTGACCCATCGGGAAATGTAATGATGGCTTTCCCCGAAAAAATAATGTTGGCAGAAGGCGATAGCAGAATGGCAATAATCACCAACATGCTAAAAGGTATGATGGACCTGGTGCAACCTCCGAAAAAAGGAAAAGCAAGCTTCTTTAATGTGTTACCCGATACCGTTTCAGCAGTTGGCAGTACCTGGAAAACTACTGCTATAGAAAATGGTGGTAATACTGAAACAGAATATAAAATTGCTGAAATCAACGACACTTCCATTGTTATTGATTTTACAGAAAATTCGAGTTCAGAAACTAAGGCAGAAATGATGGGCAACCCGACTACTACTAATCTTAAAAATAAATCTACAGGAAAAATTATTCTTGACAGGGCAACTAATCTTATTCAGGAAAAAAACTTTACTACCGAATCAACTGGTTCTACTCAAACCTCTTTCGGAGATTTACCAGTTACATCGAAAACAACCACGACGATTGTAGTAAAAACCAAATAATATTTTGAGAGGAAGTTTTTCCTTTACAGAATCTGATTTTTTAATAAATCTTCCATCTGATCCCTTTTGCGAATGAGATGAGCCTTGCCATCTCTTATCAATACTTCCGCAGGTTTAAACCTTGCATTGTAATTAGAAGACATTTCAAAGCCGTAAGCACCGGCATTATGAAAAGAAAGGAGATCGCCTTCACGAACCTCATTTAATTCTCTGTCAGAGCCAAATGTATCTGTTTCGCAAATATTACCTGTAACGGTATACACTTTCTTTTCTCCTGCAGGATTTGAGATATTTTCGATGTGATGATAAGCATCGTACATCATTGGCCGAATCAAATGATTAAGCCCGGTATTGACGGCTGCAAAAACAGTAGCACCATTATCTTTAAGCACCGTTACTTTGGAAACCAAAAATCCACAGGCACTCACTAAAAATTTTCCGGGTTCAAACCAAAGCTTAAATTTTTTATTGCCAGCTACAGGATGACTGTCAAAACATTCTTTTATTTTTTGTGCGAGCAGGTTGACGTCCGTTTCCTTCTCCGCTTCATGGTAAGGAACTTTAAAACCGCCACCCAAATCAATTATTTCCAGTTCGGAAAAATGAGGAATTAATTCAAACAACACTTCAATGCCTTTTACAAAAACAGCAGGATCTTTTATATCACTGCCAGTATGAATATGTAATGTGCGGATATAAAGATTTGTAGTTCTGACTACTTCCTCTATTTTATCTAATTGATTAACAGGAATTCCAAACTTGCTTCCTTCATGTCCGGTAGAAATTTTCAGATTGCCGCCTGCCATGATATTGGGTCTTATCCTGATTCCAACAGGATAGGTGTGGCCGAATTTTTTTCCAAATTTTTCAAGATTGGCAAGGCTGTCAATATTGATATGAACACCAGCCACCACCGCTTCTTCGATTTCAGAAAATTCAATCCCATTCGAAGTGTACAGAACCCTCTCCGGCGGTAAGCCTGCATGCAATGCCAGCTTTACTTCGTTGATAGAACTACAGTCAACATTGCATCCGATTTCTTTTATGTAGCGAAGAATATTAATATTCGTCAATGCTTTGCTTGCATAAAAGAATGTAGTATCCTGTTTTGCAAATGCAGTAGTTAACTTTTGATATTGTTCTTTTATTTTTTCAGCATGATAAACATACAAAGGAGTGCCAAACTCATTTGCGGCTGTTATCAATTGATCGTTGGTAATTTTTTCCGGCATAATTGCGAATATACTACAGCAAAAGGCTACGAAGTGTTAGTTCAATCTGGAAAATAAAAAAGCCACAGACAAACCGTGGCTCAATGTTAAATCAATTTTTCTGAATCAGTTCTCCTCTCCTTCACCCTGTTCGTTATTAATAATTAATTCGCCACCGTCGCTTACTGCCAGGGCTTCTGCTTCATCGTTATCCTCATTATTATCATCACCAGGTTGCTTCGTATCTTTTATTGCAGTTGGCTCTATTATCTGATCAGCCAATACTTCTTTTATTTTAGGCAACTCTTCAGAAGAATTGATGCCAAAGTAATCCATAAAATTTTTGGAAGTTGAATACAACAATGGCTGTCCCGGTGCATGTTCATTTCTACCGCTGATAATAATCAATTCCTTTTCTAATAATTTATGAACAGCATAATCGGAGCTTACTCCACGAATTGCTTCTATTTCTCCTTTTGTAACCGGTTGCTTGTAAGCGATGATTGACAAAGTTTCTAATGCTGCAGAAGAAAGGCGTTTCATGAACTTTTCACCATTCAGTTGTGCCACTGTTTTATGAAACTCTTTCCTGGTTAAGAACTGCCAGCCACCACCGCTTTGCACTACTTCAAACGGGTAAAAATCGGCGCTATATTTTTCAGTTATTCCTTCAAGAGCTGCTTCTACCTGATCCAGTGTAACCTTATCATCCATAAATCCCAGCGCATTATTCACCAATTCAATTACTTCCAAAGTAGGTAAAGGCTTATCACTGGCAAAAATCAATGCTTCAATATGCGGTATCAGGTCAGGAATGGTCATAAGGTCAAAATTGTCAAATTAGTCAAAAATAAAGCAGCAAGGTAGCTACAGAATATAAAAAGTAAAAAAGAGGTTATTCACAAGTTTATCTCAATCTCCGGAAGTTCCAATTGAATTTATATACCCAAACATTAAACGAAAAAAAATATCAAATTTTTGTGATAGAAGTTGAAATTCTTCTTCTGTAATCAGCCCTCTTGTTTTTGCTTTCATACTAACTGTGAGAGTTTCTTTTGCTGAGCCACGGCTATAATAACAAAAATTCTTATTCTCTTTAAAATGAAATCTTCCGTAACCCTCACTAATATTTAATGCAATTGAATCGGCAGCATCTACATATTGAGCACCTAAAGTCTTTTTCGGAAAATACTCCCATCTATCCACAACTTTCCAAACAATTTCACCAATTTCCATTGCCACTTTATAAACTTCAAGGTCTTCTAACTTTAACCCTTTCGCCATTTGACAAATTTGACCGGTTTGACTTTTTTGACTTCACTAACCTTATCCTTCCAAAGCAGCAGCACCACTTACAATCTCCGTTAATTCGGTTGTAATGGCAGCCTGTCTTGCTCTGTTATAAGATATTTTCAAATCCCGGAGTAAATCGTTGGCATTTTCGCTGGCTTTATCCATCGCTGTCATTCTTGCTCCATGCTCCGATGCGTTGGAATCAAGAACCGCTTTGTATAGTTGAGTGTTGAGTATTTTTGGCATCAATTCTTCAATCAACAATTCCTTAGAAGGATCGTAAATAAAATCAGCATTCCAGTTCACCTTCTTTTCCTGCCTGCCGGCAGGCAGGTTCTCCACTTTAGGAATTGGAAGGAAACGTTCTACCTCAAAACGCTGTGTGGCTGCATTCTTAAACTGGCTGTAAACAATCTCTACCACATCAAATTGCTTTTCTTCAAATGCTGTCATTGCGGCTTTCGAAGCTTGCTGTACATTCTCAAATGTCAGATTAAGAAAAATATCTTTATAGGTTGCGTCTGTTTTGTAATTATTCTTACTGAAATGCTCATATCCTTTTTTACCAATGCTCCAAATAGCAACATTGCCTTTTTGATATTGGCTTGAATAGGTTGAAGCAATAGTTGCTTTCGTCAATTTGATTGTATTGGCATTAAAAGCACCTGCCAACCCACGGTCACTGGTAATAACAATCATCAACACTCTTTCAACAGGACGTTCAGTAGCCAGCTTCATGTTTGTATCGCCTTCACTATTACTCACAATATTGCTGAGCATTTCCTGCAGTTTCTGTGCATAAGGACGCATTTGCACAATTGCATCCTGTGCACGGCGCAATTTTGCAGCACTAACCATTTTCATGGCTTTTGTAATCTGTTGGGTACTTTGAACTGATTTGATGCGGTTACGAACCTCTTTTAATTGTCCTGCCATTAGATTTTATTTTTTAGCCGCCCGCCCGTAGCGAATGGTACATTCGGGCGGGCAAAAGTACGGTGTTGAAGCTAAAATTCCATAGGCATTTTAAAATAAAGGCAGTAGCTTTTATTCACATTCTCAGCCATGTAATTCACTCTTTTTCAGCCTAGTTCTGCAAATTAAACGAACGGCGAAGTGTATAATTTATTCGCACCCTTCCACCAGCTTCGCCAGCATTTTTTATAGGTCGTTCAAACTCCCGGATAAATTCAAGAAGAATTGGTCCATCGGCAAGATTTTCAAGGTCCTTTTTAGATAAGATAAGTTGATTATTCAGAATTGTATCAATCCTGTTTATACCGTCATTAAAAAAAGAGGTGTCTGTGAGAACAATCCGTACAAAATCTTCGTTTTCCAGTCCTGCAAAATCGAGAACTAAATCCTCCCGATGGATGGTTTCAGGAATTCTTGTAGTCAACAACATTGGTGAAAAATTGATCTCTTCCTTATACGCTGAGCCATCAGTAGTAGAGAATGTAATATAATGCTTGCCTGCGAATACACTTATTGGTTTTTGAATTTCATAAAACACCCCGTTCATCTTCGAACTGTCCGCCACTAAAATTTCCTCATCAAGTTTTACATTTTCCAGAACTGCTGGAGAAAATGCTTCGCCGGTTTTATCGCCATCACGGTATTTCAATAAAACAGTCAGGTTATCATACCCTTCTTCTGCCGAAATCTTATAATCAAAATAGATATTATCAGTAACGTTTTTAGCGGGTAAATTTTTATCCTTGCTCTTACAGGAAACTAAAATAGCCGGAAGACAAATGGCCAGCAACACAAAAAAGTCGGCTGTTCTTATTTTTTTTATACTCATAACTGAATGCCCGAAAGATAATCAATGAAAGACAAAATTGACTGTTAAGCATTGTTTCATTAGTCAAAAAGTCGGTAAAATTTCCCGGAAGACACCATTTTTTGCAAGAAACTAAAACTTATCTTTGCCGCCCCTGATTAACAGGGAAAATTTTCTGTCAAATTGACTTACAATAACATATAGCACCCTTTTTGACAACATAGTACCTAATTCTAATCACAAATTCATAAATACCCAACCATGCTTGGTTTTATTTCAAAATTATTCGGCGGCAGTAAATCGGAGAAAGACGTAAAAAAGATTGAACATTATGTCGGAAAAATAAATGGATTCTTTAATTCATTCACCTCTCTTAGTAATGATCAGCTCCGTAATAAAACAGTAGAATTTCGTCAACGCATAAAAGAGTACCTGTCTGAGATTGATACGGAGATCAAAGCAAAAAATACTTCAGCAGAGGAACTTTCTTTCAACGATCTGATGGGCAAAGATGCTATTTACCAGGAAGTAGATAAACTGAAAAAAGAAAGAGACAAAAAGATAGAAGAAGTTCTTGAAGAGTTGTTACCCGAAGCTTTTGCAGTTGTAAAAGAAACAGCCCGCCGTTTTAAAGCAAACACCGAGATCATTTCTACTGCAACAGCACTCGACCGTGACCTGAGTGTAAAAAAGAAAGACATTACCATTGATGGCGATAAATCAATTTATAAAAACTCATGGATTGCAGGTGGCACTGAGATTACCTGGAATATGTTGCACTATGATGTGCAGTTGATCGGTGGTGTTGTTTTGCATCAGGGAAAAATTGCAGAGATGGCAACCGGTGAAGGAAAAACGCTGGTTTCTACATTACCTGCTTACCTGAATGCATTGTCTGGCGAAGGTGTTCATATCGTTACCGTAAACGATTACCTGGCCCGTCGTGACCAGGAGTGGAACGGAACTATTTTTGAGTGGCTTGGTTTAAGGGTTGATTGTATTGACAAACACCAACCAAATACTGAAGAAAGAAGAAATGCATATTTAGCTGACATTACTTACGGAACTAATAATGAATTTGGTTTCGATTATCTCCGTGATAATATGGTGCATACGCCGGAAGAAATGGTGCAACGTAAACATCATTTCGCAATGGTGGATGAAGTTGATTCCGTATTGATTGATGATGCCAGAACTCCTTTGATCATTTCTGGCCCGGTACCAAAAGGAGATGATCAGCAATATCATATTCACAAGCCAAAAATTCAGCAGCTGGTACAAGAACAGGAAAAAATTGTGAGAAACTGTCTTACCGAAGCAAAAAGATTAATAGCCGTTGGCGAAGATGATCCAAAAAAAGGAGGACTTTATTTATTCAGAGCTCATCGTGGACTGCCTAAATATGGACCGGTAATTAAATACCTGAGTGAGCCGGGTATAAAAGTGCTGATGCAAAAGGCAGAAAATTATTACTTGTCAGAGCAGCTTCGTCACATGCATATTGTGGATGAGCAATTGCTATTTCAAATAGATGAAAAAAACAATTCTGTTGAGTTAACTGATAAGGGTATTAACATTATAACTGGTGTAGGAGAAGACCCAGACTTTTTCATCATGCCTGATATCGGTTCAAAACTCGCCGACATTGAGAAGAGCGATAAACCAGCCGATGAAAAATTACAGTTGAAAGAAACAATTCTGAATGATTATACTCAAAAAGCAGATCGTATTCATACTGTACAGCAATTATTAAAAGCCTACGCTTTATTTGCGAAGGATGTTGAATATGTTGTAATTGATGGTGCTATTAAGATTGTGGATGAACAAACTGGTCGTATCATGGAAGGCCGTCGTTACAGCGATGGTTTGCACCAGGCATTGGAAGCAAAAGAAAATGTAAAGATCGAAGCTGCTACACAAACCTATGCTACAGTTACATTACAGAATTACTTCCGTATGTATCACAAGCTTTGCGGCATGACGGGTACAGCGGAAACAGAAGCAGGTGAATTGTGGAGCATTTATAAATTGGATGTTGTTACAATCCCTACGAATCTTCCATTAATAAGGGACGACAAACAGGATCTTGTTTACAAAACAAAAAGAGAGAAATTTAAGGCAGTTATCGACGAAATTGAAAATTTACGGAATGCTGGCCGTCCATGCCTCGTTGGTACTACTTCGGTTGAAGTAAGTGAACTACTTGGCCGTATGTTACAACAGAAAAAAATTCCACATAATGTACTGAACGCAAAACAACATGCTAAAGAAGCTCAGGTTGTTGCTGAAGCTGGCCTTACGGGAGCAGTTACAATTGCAACTAACATGGCAGGCCGTGGTACGGATATAAAACTCGGACCTGGTGTGAAAGAGGCAGGAGGTTTGGCCATTGTAGGAACTGAACGACATGAAAGCCGTCGTGTAGACAGACAGTTAAGAGGCCGTGCCGGTCGCCAGGGAGATCCGGGTTCTACACAATTCTATGTTTGTCTTGAAGATGATCTGATGCGGATGTTCGGTAGCGAACGAATAGCATCGCTCATGGATAAACTGGGTTATAAAGAAGGAGATGTTATTCAGCATAGTATGATCAGTAACAGTATTCAACGGGCACAAAAGAAAGTGGAAGAAAACAACTTTGGTATCCGTAAAAGATTACTGGAGTATGATGATGTAATGAACAAACAAAGGAATGCAGTTTATGAAAAAAGAAATCATGCCTTGTTTGGCGAAAGACTGGCATTGGATAT
The DNA here is from genome assembly GCA_038257235.1 of Chitinophagales bacterium. Taxonomy (GTDB): domain Bacteria; phylum Bacteroidota; class Bacteroidia; order Chitinophagales; family Chitinophagaceae; genus JJ008. The sequence goes on along the minus strand of JBBSJN010000006.1, from coordinate 23,915 downwards.
TGATACTTCATTCTCTGCAATTGCAGGGAGCCTGATTGATTCATTTCGTGAGCAAGAGGATTTTGAAGGGTTTAAAATGGCATGTATTGTAAATTTTGGATTAGATACTAACATTGATGAAGAGACATTTAAGAGAGGGGAAATAAACGGCCTGATAGATACGCTTTATAATGAATCGTCTGAAAAATATAATACGCATAAAGTCGAATTACAAAAACAGGCAGTTCCTGTATTTAAAAATATCCGGTTGACACAGGGCAACCATATTGAAAACGTTGTTGTTCCCTTTACAGATGGCCGTAAAAATTTAAGTGTGCTGGCTAATCTTAATAAAACATTAAGTACCGAAGGAGCCGAACTTTCCAATTCGCTGGAAAAAACAATTACCCTTGCCGTTATAGATGATGCCTGGAAAGAGCATCTGAGAGCAATGGATGATTTGAAACAAAGTGTACAAACGGCTTACCTGGAACAAAAAGACCCATTGGTTATTTATAAGATGGAAGCTTACACCCAGTTCAGCAATATGAATACCGAAGTAAACAAGAACATTGTATCATTCCTTTCACATGCATCGATTCCAATTCAGCAGGATAATACACCATTAAAAGAAGGCCGCCAGCAAAAAACCGACATGAGTCGTATGAGAGCAAACAAAGAAGAAGTAGATGCAGCCGGACAAGATTATGCTGCCAATGAAAGAGATAGATTTGACCCAGGCGGAGCTACAGAAGTGGTTGAAAAACAGGAACCTGTAAAAGTTGGGCCCAAAATTGGAAGAAACGACCCTTGTCCTTGTGGAAGTGGTAAAAAATACAAGCAGTGCCACGGTAAAGAAGCATAAGGTTTCCTTTTTTTAAAAAATGTTAGTAATCAAACAATAAAAAAGACTATTATTTATAAAAATAAATAATAGGTTTGTCTCCTTTAACCTAAACCAAAATCAAAAAACATGAAAAAATTATTTGCTGTACTTGCAATTGTTGCCGTTATGACATCCTGCAAAGACAAAAAAGCTGAAGATGCAAAAACTGACACTACAGAAATTAAAATGGATGAGCCAAGGATGGATGAGCCAGCAATGACAAACGGAGTTCCAACTTTCAATGATCCTGATGTAACTGCTTATGTAAAAGCGTATGAAGAATACATTGCTGCTTATAAAGCTGCTGTTGAAAAAAAGGATATGACTAAAATGGCTGACCTTGGAACAATGGGGCAGGATTTGGCCATGAAAGGATCTGCTGCTTCGCAAAAACTAGCTGCTAATCCTGAAGATGCAAAAAAATTAGCTGATTATATGACTGCAAAAGCTAATGAGGTAATGGAACTTTCAAAAAAACTTACTGGTCAATAAACTTTTCTTTCTCAACTCATTTAAAAAGTTTCGGCATTTACCGGAACTTTTTTTTTGCTTATGATCCTATGATTAGGAAGACCTGGTTTATTTCCGGTTGGTATTCTTTATCTTAGATTACCTAAATTCAACTGGCAGAATGTATAATGCAACCAAAAAGAAAGTTCACGGACTGCTTCATCCGGAAATTGTGGGAGATGAAAGATGGGATAAGATCATAAATGTTTTTATTATCGTCCTGATTATCCTGAACGTTATTGCTGTAATGCTGGAAACAGTTCCTTCATTCCATGATGACTATTTTGAGCAGCAATTTTTTCATTATTTCGACCTCGTCTCAGTTATCATCTTTACGGTTGAATATGTTCTCAGGGTATGGAGCTGTAACCATGATCCCAAATACAAGCATAGCATCTGGGGAAGAATAAAATATATGCTGTCACCAGGAGCTTTAATTGATGTGCTTGCCATCCTTCCATTCTATATACATACTATTATAGGCTTAGATCTCCGTGTGCTGCGGATACTCCGGTTGATGCGTTTCTTCAGGTTGTTCCGGCTTACAGCTTATATGAAGTCTGCACAGATGATAACGAATGTTTTCAAAAAACGTAGCAATGAACTTGCTCTCAGCTTTATCCTGGTCATTTTCCTTGTGATCATTGCTTCCTGTGCTATTTATTTTGCAGAACATGAACCGCCTGGAAACAGTGAACTTTTCACCAGTATTCCGGCCACTATGTGGTGGGCTGTCGTTACACTTACAACCACAGGTTATGGAGATATGGTTCCATTTACTGATATTGGAAAAGCAATGTCTGCGCTTATAATGCTTACCGGTGTTGCCTTTTTTGCATTACCCGCCGGTATTATCACTGCCGGATTTCTGGAAGAATTCAGAATTAACCGTATAAAGAAAACACATAAATGCCCATACTGCGGAGAAGACCTCGATTTAGATGATGATAAAAACCACCAACATGAAAATACCGGATGATCGGGGACCATCCGGTATTAGAATCTATTTCAATAAAAAATCTAAAACCCTTTTTTCTTTAGTTCATATTTCTGATTGAACCTATCGTTCAATAATTTATGCTTATCAGTTAAATCAATCTTTCTTCCCTGAATAAAAGCATCGGTTACATTACTGGTACGCATATCTAAAATATCGCCATCACTTACAATAATATTTGCATCTTTACCAACTTCAATACTTCCTGTTTTATCTGCCACACCCATAATTTTTGCAGCATTTAAAGTAATGGCGGCTAATGCTTCCTCTTTTGTTAGCCCATAAGCTGCTGCAGTTCCTGCATTGAAAGGAAGATTACGGCCTCTTGTTTGCGCATCATCATCAGAAATAGCAAATAGCACTCCTGCCTTTTGTAAAGCAGCAGCCGTTTTGTAAGGTTGATCCACATCATCATCCGAAGCAGTAGGCAAACTATGCGGCTGAGATAAGATTACTGAAACTTTATGCTGTTTTAATAATTCTGTTATCTGGTAGCTTTCACTTCCTCCTACTATCACCATATCAAGGCCATACTCTTTTACAAAATCCAAAGCAACAAGCATCTGTCTTACGGTATTGGCATGAACATATAGTTTCTGACTTTTGTTAAACAAGCCTTTTACAGCTTCAAATTTTAAATTGGTTTCTTCATGAGAAGTTTCTTTGAAATACGCATTTGCCTCGGCAAAGAAAGATTTCAACCCTTCAATTTGTTCAATTCCTTCTTTTACCGGATCAGCTGGCGGCTGTTGCGGTCCAGCACCTCTTCCGCCGCCAAATCTTCCACCTGGTCTTGCCATTAACAATGGCATGTAGATATGAATTCCTGCATCTGTTTTATAAGCTGCATCTTCCCAATTCCAGGCATCTAATTGAACAACACTGGAAGAGCCAGCAACAAAACTTCCTTGCGGAACAATATTCGCCAGCAATATTCCATTGGATCGAAGTGTATTGATGACTTTCGAATCGGTGTTATAGGCAACAATAGACCTTACATTCGGATTCATATCCCCGATCTCTCTTGCATCCTGCGTAGCTCTTACTGAATTTATTTCACCTAAGCCAAGACTACTGGTGGGTAATATAAGTCCCGGGTAAACATGCTTTCCAGTTGCATCCGTTACCTCGGCATCGGCAGGCACAGAAATATTGGATCCAACTTCTTCAATTTTTCCATCTCTTATTTTGATGGTGCCATTTTCAACTACTTTGCCATTTCCCAAATGGATAGTAGCATTTTTAATATAGCTGACACCTTTGTGCGGCTTGGTTGGCAACACCGTTTCCTGAGCATTTACTGCCAGAAAAAAGCCCATTGATATTATTAAAAGTATTTTTTTCATGTGTATATTTTTTATTTTAGAAATTGGTCATCCCGATTTTCATCTGGACGGGCTATGGAATTCGCCATACCATCGATATTGTAAACTTGTTATGGCTCATTTCATTATTATGATTTTATTCGTTAGTAATATCGTCTGAATCAATTACCAATAATCCATGGCTGTGACCATGATCGCTGCAGGTATGCATGATCTGGTAAGACGGTTGTGCGGGGATTGTTGGTATGCCGCTTCTTTTTTCACCATTCATTTTTCGTACCAGACGTAGTCTTTCTTCATCAACCTGTTTCTGCATTTGCTCATCTTTTTGTCTGTCGAAATAAATGGTTCCATCCACAATCGTATATAATGGCATTGCATAAATCGCCAGCGGATGATCACTCCATAAAACAACATCACCATCTTTACCCACTTTTAAACTTCCAACCATATCATCTACATGCAACATTTTTGCAGGATTCAGTGTAACCATTTTTAATGCTTCCTCTTCAGTTACACCACCGTACTTTACAATTTTAGCAGCTTCCTGGTTCAGTCGACGAGCCATTTCAGGATCATCGCTATTAATAGCAACAACTAAACCTACTTTCTGCATAATAGCTGCGTTATAAGGGATTGCATCTTCCACTTCCATTTTATAAGCCCACCAGTCAGAGAAGGTAGAAACATAAGAACCATGCTTCAGCATTTTATCTGCCACTTTATAACCTTCCAGGATATGAGTAAAAGTATTTACCGTGTAACCCATTTTATTGGCCACTTCCATTGCCGCATTAATTTCACTTTGCACATAAGAGTGGCAGGTAATAAATCTTTTCTTTTCTAAAATTTCTACTAATGCATCTAATTCCAAGTCTCTTCTTGGAGCCGCTATTCCTTTTTTATCCTTAGTATCATTATACTTCTTCCATTCCTTTTGATAGTCTTTTGCACGGGTAAAGGCATCGATCAATACCTGCTCCACTCCCATTCTTGTATCTGGATAACGATTGTTACCTAACGGTGCTGAAGAACGTTTTACGTTTTCACCTAATGCAAACTTTATTTGTCCTGGCCATCCTTTAAATTTCAAATCATCATCATTTGCACCCCAACGTAATTTGATAAGCTGTGTTTGACCACCAATTACGTTAGCTGAACCATGTAAGATATGTGAGGTGGTAACACCACCACTTAATTGCCTGTAAATATTTATATCATCCGGATTCAGATTGTCTGCAATTCGAACTTCCGATGTTACACTCTGACCGCCTTCATTAATAGAAGCTGCGGCAATATGAGAATGCTCATCAATGATTCCTGCCGTAACATGCTTGCCGGTTCCATCGATAGTTTTTGCAGAGGCGTCCGACAAGTTTTTGCCAACAGCGGCAATTTTCCCGTTCTTTATTAATACATCTGAATTCTGCAATACCCCTTCTTTCTCATTCGTCCATACCGTAGCATTTTTAATAAGAATTGTTTCCTGCTTTGGCTGCTGGCTTTCTTCCCATCCAAATGGTTCGAAAGGATAAACCACTTTGCCTATTACAGGTGCATCTTTTTTCTTGGCGGTATCAGGCTTTGGCTCTGCCGCTTTTACAAATATTGCAGTCCATGTTAATGGATTTCCCAAAGAATCAATTCCAGTTCCATTCCATTCAGTTCCGCTGCTTATACCACTTAGCCTTGGTGCATTAGCAGGTAATGGTGTCTCCGCTCCTGGTCTGCCAGGGAAACCCGTTCCCGGTGACCGTTGTGTAGTATCAGGCATTGAAGTGGGCCTTTGGCGACGAGGCTTCGGTGCATAACTAAGTTTTACAATTTTTCCATCCTGGCTGAACTTGGTGTTCATAGAATCTTTTCCAAACATTGTTGCAGAGCTTGGGCTCTTTACATCCAATGTATATTTTTCATCGCCAGACGCTGTGTTTATTGTAATGTTATATGTTCCGGCAATAAAATTGTCATCTTTTACAACATATTTATTTCCCTGTACATAATTAAATTGAATAGCTGTTTTTGAATCGAACAAAGGGCCATTTGTAATTAAGAAATTTGCCAACTTACCAGTTTCAAGACTACCTACTTTATCATAAATCCCCAAAGCCATTGCCGGAGTTTTAGTCAATGCTTCCATGACTTTACTTTCGCTTAAACCATATTCCATTGCTTTACGCAGGTTGGTCCAAAACTGTGTAACATTACGCAGATCAGCTGTAGTTAAACAAAAAGAAATACCGGCTTTTTCAAAAGCAGCAGCATTTGCTGGTGCCATTTCCCAATGTTTCATATCATTTAAAGCGACAAATCTTGCATCATTAGGATCCTCAACATCCTGTGCTAGTGGATAGTTTAGCGGAACGATGAAAGTAGCATTGGTCGCTTTCATTTCTTTAATACGCTGATATTCGTTTTCTCCGGATTTGATGATATACTGTACGCCAAACTCATCTCCTATTTTATCTGCTCTTACATCATTCCATTTATCATTCGCTTCAAAAATCTGTGGCAAGCCCTGGTTATCATTCCATGATTGAAGGCTCAAGTTCAAACCTTCGGCTGCGGGTTTAGTTTTATACCACTGTGCATCCAGATATGTTTGCCTTAGTAATGCAATCATTCCCATCATTGAACTGGGGTAGCTTTGTGTAGAGGTTCCTTTGTTGAAAGAATAATGAGCCGATGCCTTATCTTTTATAATAACCAGATTTTCTTTATTGTCGGCCAATGTAGCCACAACTCCCGTACCTCTGGCTATTCCATCCTTTACATGCGATAAAACAGTTCCAAATCCAGCATCTCTCAATGGTTTTGCTTTTGCATTATCCACCGCAAAAGACTTGTATGCGTCTACGTCACTTTTTATAGCCTGGTTCCAACCATAAGCACCTTTTGTTGTGGTTTCCAACTGGGCTGGCTGGGCAAAATTAAATCCACCAGCACCGGTTCTTTGTGGCGTGGCAATTCCATAGTCGGAATAGATGTCAATAAATGAAGGATAAATAAATTTTCCCTTACAATCAATTTCTACTGCCCCGGCAGGCACTTTTAAATTAGCACCTACAGCCAAAATTTTACCGTCCTTAACAACCAGCGTTGCATTGGTAATAGTGGTGGATGCATCTTTTACAATTGTAGCATTGGTAAACGCATAATGCCCATGCCTGGGACTCGCTACACCATTTTCGGGAAAAGTAGGTTGTGCTGCCAGCGGTAGAGAGTAAGCAATGGTAATTGCTACCACCAGCCATAATCGGTTTTTTATCATTTCAGTTTTGTTTTAATAGAAATCGAATTTATAACAATCGGTTTACAGAAGTTAATTAATTAACAAAAAGGCTTTCATTTGACGCTAATTTGACCAAATCCTTTCCCCGGAACTTTGGTTATCTTTGAAATTCTTAATAAATGAATATTATGGCCGCAGCCAAACCAACAGTAATGCTCCCTGACCTGCCTTCCAGACAGGCAGGCTTTTCTCTACCCCCACATATTGACCAGGTGGGTGTGGAAGAAAGGGCTTCCCGTTTTACTAAAAGAAGCATTAAGAAAGAATCCAAAATGAATGGGTTAAAACTGGTGCTGAATATGATTGACCTGACAACCCTTGAAGGAAAAGATACCGATGGAAAAGTGAAACAACTTTGTTATAAAGCAATGCATCCCCACGATGCTCTGCCAGACATTCCAACCGTAGCAGCGATCTGTGTTTATCCGACCATGGTAAAAGTGGCAAAGAAAGCTTTGGGCGATTCGGGAATTAAAGTAGCATCCGTTGCTACTGCATTTCCAAGCGGACAAGCTCCCAAAGACATTAAAATAAGAGATACAAAATATGCGGTGAATGAAGGTGCGGATGAAGTGGATATGGTGATCAGCCGCGGAAAATTTCATGCAGGCGAATACAATTTTGTGTTTGATGAAATTGCTGCTATAAAAGAAGCTTGTGGCGAAGCAAGACTGAAAGTGATTCTTGAAACTGGAGAACTCGGAACATTTGATAAAGTGCGAAGGGCTTCCGACATTGCCATGCATGCCGGTGCTGATTTTATTAAAACATCAACCGGCAAAATACAACCGGCAGCCACCATGCCGGTAACATTGGTAATGCTGGAAGCTATAAGAGATTTTTATTACAAGACTGGTAAAATGATCGGTATGAAACCAGCCGGTGGCATTTCCAAATCAAAACTGGCATTGCATTATTTAGTAATGGTAAAAGAAGTACTGGGAGAAGATTGGCTAAGCAATGAATGGTTCCGTTTTGGCGCCAGCAGTTTGGCTAATGATGTGTTGATGCAAATCGTAAAAGAGAAAACAGGTTTATATCAGAGTGCAAATTATTTTAGTGTGGATTAAAGCCCTCTGTCCCCCTAAAGGGGAGACTTAGATCAAATACTCTTTTATTTAATAAAGAGTCTGAAAGTAATAAGGACTGACCCAAAGGGGTAATATATTGGTAGCCTCGGATGAAATCCGGGGAAATGAAAACGGCAAATGTATTTGAGCCCCGTAGAGGTTGTCCCGATTTTTCGGGAGGCGACATATTTTGATGAATAGAATTACAGGATTCCCGTTAAATATCGGGATGCTGTAAATTGCCGAGTAGAATTCATGCAGCAGAAGTAAGTGACATCCGCCCGGATGAATCCATTCGGACGGGCAACAGGCCCTGCCCGACTACAATATTTATTAATAATATGGTCAGGCGGGGATGATAGTAGTAATGTCGCTGGTAAAATAAAAAATAAATTATGGCGGTAACAAAGAAAAAAACTGCAACAAAAAAAAGTAACACAATCAAATTAAAATTTGATACAAGCTGGACCTATGCTCCTGCACCGGAAAGTAAAAGTGCAGCAACAATTAATAAGCAATACGATTTGTTTATTAATGGTGAATGGCAGAAGCCATTGAGTAAAAAATATTTTGACACCATCAATCCGGCCAATGAAGAAAAGCTGAGTGAAGTTGCAGATGCAAATGCAGCCGATGTGGACAAAGCCGTGAAAGCTGCAAGGAATGCTTACGAAAAAACATGGAAGAAGATGCCTGCAAAAGAAAGGGCAAAATATATTTTTCGTATTGCTCGGATAATGCAGGAAAAAGCAAGAGAGCTGGCTATTATTGAATCATTGGATGGCGGCAAACCAATTAAAGAAAGCCGTGATTTTGATGTGCCGACTGCTGCAAATCATTTCTTTTATTATGCAGGTTGGGCTGATAAATTAGAATATGCATTTCCAAACCGAACTACAGAACCATTAGGTGTTGCAGGCCAAATCATACCTTGGAATTTTCCTCTGCTAATGGCTGCATGGAAAATTGCACCGGCCATTGCAACTGGTAATACAGTTGTATTGAAGTCGGCTGAAACTACTCCGCTAACTGCATTGAAATTGGCAGAGATAATTCAGGAAGCAGATTTACCTCCGGGAGTTGTTAATATTATTACCGGTGCTGGAGCAACAGGCGCCGCCATCGTAAATCATCCGGATGTAAATAAAATTGCTTTCACCGGCTCTACTGATGTTGGTAAAATAATTCAACGGGCTATTGCAGGTACAGATAAAAAAGCAACACTGGAACTCGGCGGTAAAGCTGCGAATATCATTTTTGAAGATGCACCGATTGACCAGGCGGTGGAAGGTGTTGTTAATGGTATCTTTTTTAACCAGGGACATGTTTGTTGTGCAGGTTCAAGATTGTATGTGCAGGAATCGGTGGCGAAAGAAGTCATCAGAAAATTAAAAGACAGGTTAGAATCTTTAATTGTTGGTGACCCGATGGATAAAAATACAGACATAGGCGCCATCAATTCAAAATCACAATTAGATATTATAAATAAATATATAGGCATCGGTAAAAAAGAAGGTGCTGATATGTATCAAAGTAGTTGCCGCTTGCCGGGCAAAGGATTTTTCTGTCGCCCAACGTTGTTTACAAACGTAGCGCAGAGTAATCGCATAGCACAAGAAGAAATTTTCGGACCAGTGCTGGCCATCCTTACTTTCAGAACAGAGGATGAAGTAATTGAAAAAGCAAATAACTCACCATACGGTTTAAGTGCAGGTGTATGGACAGATAAAGGTTCTAAGATTTTCAACATGACCAAACGGATGAGAGCTGGTGTAGTTTGGGCAAACACATTTAATAAGTTTGATCCAACATCACCATTTGGTGGTTATAAAGAAAGTGGTTATGGAAGAGAAGGTGGATTGCATGGGTTAGCAGCGTATGTGAATATCAAGTAAAATTAAAATAGACAAGAACAAATACAATTTTGAAACACAGAGACACCAAGACAAGGAGGCACGGAGAAGCAAATACTTTTTTGCTTTGCTTCTTAGTGCCTTTGTGTCTCCGTGGTTCAAACCATTTATACTAACAAAGCGGTTTAAATATGGGTAAAACAATAATAAAAAAATCTTCATTAAGCATTAGTGAAAATGGCTTAGAGAAAAAAACATCTTCTAAAAGATTAGAAGTGTTGAAAACGTATAAGATTTATATCGGCGGACAATTCCCCAGAACGGAATCTGGCAGATATTATCAACCTGAAAATGCAGCAGGAAAAAAGCTGGCAAATATTTGCCTTAGTTCCAGAAAAGATTTTCGGGATGCTGTTGTAAAAGCAAGAGCCGCCGTAAGTGAATGGAGTAGCAGAGCAGCATTTAACCGGAGCCAGATACTATATCGAATGGCCGAAATGCTTGAGGGAAGAAAAGCTCAGTTCATTGAAGAACTAATTCAACAAGACGGAACAAAAGCAAAAGCAGAGAAAGAAGTTAACCTCGCCATTGACCGCTTAATTCATTATGCAGGCTGGTGTGATAAATTTCAGCAATTATTCAGCGCTGTAAATCCTGTTGCCACATCTCATTTTAATTTCTCTGTTCCCGAACCAACCGGTGTTGTTTCCATCATTGCTCCGCAAAACGATTCATTATTAGGGTTGGTTTCTGTAATTGCACCTGTTATTGCTGGTGGTAATACTTGCATAGTGCTGGCATCTGAAACAAAACCGCTTTGTGGCGTAACTTTTGCAGAAGTTTTAAACTCATCAGATTTACCGGGAGGAGTTGTTAATATTTTAACAGGTAAACCATCAGAGCTTACCTCTTGGTTCGTTGACCATATGGATGTAAATGCAACCATTTATTGCGAAAAAGATTCTGAAACAAAGAAAATGATACGGGAAAAATCAGCAAATAACCTGAAGCGAATTACATTCTATGACAAAATAAACTGGCAAACCGCTGATGGCCAATCACCTTATTTCATCATGGATACACAAGAAATAAAAACAACCTGGCATCCGGTAGAAAATATTGCAGGTGCAGGCGGAGGATATTAATTTTGAAGCAATGACGAACCTTAAACCAAATATGAAATTCATTTTTTCAATTGTAATACTTGTTGTTACAACAAATTGTTTTGCGCAAAAAGATACAACGGCTTTTGTTCCGTTAGATTCAAACTCTGTTATTGTTCATAAAGATGCGAGACTTGATTTACTCGTAAAAAAGCAAGCATATATTAATGAAATTACCAGCAGGGATAGCAGAAGAACGGACAAAGGTTTTCGCCTGATGGTTATAAGCACCAACAACAGAGATGAGGCAATGGCCACCAAAACAAAAATCTATACTTATTTTCCTGAGTTAAAAGCTTACCTATGGTACCAGTCTCCTTATTTCAGGGTTAAAGCCGGTAATTTTAAAGACCGGAAAGATGCCGAATCTTACCAAAGAAGATTTAATACCTATTTCCCCAATGGTGTTTTTATTATGAAAGATATTATAGAAGTGAAGCCTGGCAAAAGCGATGACGGCATAGACCCATAAATATTTTCTTATCGAGAAACAATAATCCTGGCAAACTAGTCCGGGATTATTTGTTTATACAATTTTTGCTTGCTTTCGAATTAGTATTTTTGCCATTATGCAAGAAAAAATAAAAGCATTAGCCAAAAAGTATTTTTCCGAGTTTGTTGAAGTACGTCATCATCTTCATGCTCATCCGGAATTAAGTTACCAGGAATTTGAAACTTCAAAATTTGTTCAGAGTAAGCTGGCAGAATTTGGAATTCCATTTACAGTTATCGCAACTACTGGAGTGGTTGGAATTATACAAGGAAAAAATCCCGACAAGAGAATTGTTGCATTAAGAGCCGATATGGATGCTTTGCCTATTAAAGAAGAAAATGACGTTCCTTATAAATCGAAGAATGATGGAGTAATGCATGCCTGCGGTCATGATGTGCATACAACCTGTTTATTAGGCGCAGCAAAAATTCTAAATGAATTAAAAGATGAGTGGAAAGGAACAGTAAAACTTATTTTTCAACCCGGTGAAGAAAAAAACCCTGGTGGCGCATCGTTGATGATACGAGATGGTGTTTTGGATAATCCAACACCACAGTCCATTTATGCATTGCATGTAAATACAATTTTGGAAGTTGGTGAATTAAGTTTCAGAAGTGGTAAGGTGATGGCAAGTGCAGATGAAATATATATTACAGTAAAAGGAAAAGGAGGTCATGCAGCTTCACCACATATTACTGTTGACCCGATATTAATAAGTTCACATTTAATAATTGCATTACAGCAATTGATCAGCCGGAATAATAACCCATTTAACCCTTCTGTACTTTCTATAACATCATTCAATGCGGGCAATACAACCAATGTAATTCCTAATGAAGTAAAACTGATGGGCACATTCAGGGCAATGGATGAAACCTGGCGATTTAAAGCACATGAATTGATGCGTCAACTCGTTAATAATCTTGTTCAATCAATGGGCGGAGAAGCCGATCTGCATATTGATGTTGGCTATCCTTGTGTGATGAATAATGAAAAAGTAACCGCTGAGGCTATGAGCCTGGCAAGTGATTTTGTGGGAGCAGAAAATGTGAGTGAAACAGAACTAAGAATGGGTGCTGAAGATTTTGGTTACTATGCACAGCAAATACCTGCTTGTTTCTATCGCTTAGGCACCATGAATAAAGCTAAAGGAATAACGGCCGGTGTACACACACCTGTTTTTAATATTGATGAAAAGGCCATTGAAATTGGAATTGGCATGATGGCATGGCTGGGAAGTGCAGCTAAATCATAACGATACAACCTTTTCATTATCAGTAAATAACATACAACAGCTGTTAGTACTATTATTTTGTACATTGCAACCCATTTTGCTGAATAGAACTTGCCTGTCGGCAGACAGGTTACTACAGCACAAGAGTGTCCCGATATTCATCGTGATAAACTTGCAAGGGACCCTGCCCGACAACCGAGTTAAAAAATAAAATGGTCAGGCGGGGATGAACAGAATTATTACAGTTTGTAACATAATATTTTTCTATGTCAAATGATTTAAGGAAACAACAGGCTCTCGAATACCATGCTAAAGGAAGACCTGGAAAGATTGAAGTAGTTCCTACTAAAGAAGCAAAAACACAAAGAGATCTTTCTCTTGCTTATTCACCCGGTGTTGCTGCTCCATGCCTTGAGATTGCAGCCGATGTTGAAAATGCTTATAAATACACGGCTAAAGGAAACCTTGTAGGCGTTATCAGTAACGGTACTGCTGTTTTGGGCCTGGGCGATATAGGACCTGAAGCCAGTAAGCCTGTAATGGAAGGAAAGGGAGTTCTCTTCAAAATTTTTGCAGACATAGATGTATTTGATATAGAGATCAATGAAAAAGATCCGGTAAAATTTGTACAGATAGTAAAAGCATTGGAGCCAACATTTGGGGGCATCAATCTGGAAGATATAAAAGCACCTGAATGCTTTTATATTGAACAGGAACTTAAAAAACAAATGAACATTCCGGTAATGCATGATGATCAACATGGAACAGCTATCATCAGTGCTGCAGCATTATTGAATGCATTGGAACTTCAAAAAAAGAAAATAGAAAAAGTAAAGTTTGTAGTGAATGGTGCCGGTGCTGCCGCAATGGCTTGCACATTATTATATGAATCGCTGGGTGCGAAGCATGAAAATTTTTTAATGTTTGACCGGAAAGGTGTGTTGCATAAAGGAAGAACTGATCTGGAAAATTTTAAATTGAAATTTGCCAATGCCAAAGGAGATATGTCGCTGACACAGGCAATGAAAGATGCCGATGTATTTATCGGACTAAGTGCAGGCAATTGTGTAACACAGGAAATGGTAAAAGGCATGGCCAAAAACCCAATCGTTTTTGCAATGGCTAATCCGGATCCTGAAATAAGCTGGGATGATGCAAAAGCTGCAAGAAAGGATGTGATAATGGCCACTGGCCGCAGTGATTATCCTAACCAGGTAAATAATGTATTGGGCTTCCCCTACATCTTCCGCGGGGCATTGGATGTAAGAGCTACGCATATTAATGAAGAAATGAAACTGGCGGCTGTAAGGGCTTTGGCGGCATTAGCCAAATCACCTGTGCCGGATATGGTGAACATGGCCTACAATGAAAAGAATATCTCATTCGGTGAAAATTATATTATTCCCAAACCACTTGATCCAAGATTATTGGCGACTGTAGCACCTGCTGTTGCTAAAGCCGCAATGGAAAGTGGTGTTGCTCGTCAACCAATTGCCAGCTGGGATGCATACGTCACCAGCCTGAATAAACGGCTTGGACTTGACAACCAGGTTATGAGAATTATTGGTAATAAAGCCAGGAGAGATCCAAAACGAATTGTATTTGCAGAAGCGGATAATGTGAAAATATTAAAAGCGGCACAAATTATTTTCGATGAAGGTATCGGCTACCCTATTTTTCTTGGCGATCCAATAAAAATCAGGACCATCGCAGCAACAAACGGAATAGACATAGAAGACATTCCCATTTTTGATCCAAGAAGTGAAGAAATGGAAGAAAGAAGATGTACCTATGCTGAAGCTTTCTTGGCAAAAAGAGGAAGAAAAGGTTTCAATGCTTATGAGGCCAAAAAGGTAATGAAAGACCGGAATCATTATGGCTGCATGATGGTAGAATTTGGCGATGCAGATTGCATGATCTCCGGATTAGCCAAAAATTATCCTGATACTATACGCCCCGCATTGCAGATCATAGGTACAGAAGAAGGAGTCAATAAGATTGCCGGAATGTATTTAATGCTTACAAAAAAAGGACCTTTATTTCTCGGCGACACCACTGTAAACTTCAATCCTACCGCGGAAGAATTAGCAGAAATAACCTTGATGGTTGCAAAAGAAGTTAAGCATTTTAATATTACACCCCGTATTGCCATGCTGAGTTATTCCAACTTTGGCAGCAGCAATTCCAAAGAAGCAGCTTTAGTAGCAAAGGCAAGACAAATTGTAAAAGAAAAAATGCCTTCGCTGATTGTGGATGGAGAAATGCAGGCCAGTGTGGCCTTCAATAAAGAATTGATGAAAGAAAATTATCCATTCAGTGAGTTGGTAGATAAAGATGTAAACACCTTAATTTTTCCCAACCTGGCAGCGGGAAATATTGCATACAACCTGTTGAAGGAACTGGAAACAGCAGATGCGATTGGTCCGATCCTTTTAGGACTTAAAAAGCCGGTACATATATTGCAATTAGGAAGTTCTGTTCGCAGTATTATTAATATGGCAACCGTAGCTGTGGTGGATGCACAAAGCAAAAGTCAATCCCCAACCGGCGATATTGTAAAACGATCGAAATGGTGGAAACGATTCAAAAAAATAAGCAGGAATATTTAAACAATTACAACTATCCAGTCGGAAAGACACATAGCAAAAAATTTCATCGTATTTTAGATGCTCTATGACCATTTTCAATGATATAGGCCAATACCTTTTGATGATTAAAGGGATGTTTACTCGTCCTGAAAATGCAAGAATGTATTGGAAGGAATTTATTCATCAATGTACAGAAATTGGTGTTGGTTCATTAGGAATTGTGTCAATAATTTCCGTTTTCATCGGAGCTGTATCAACCGTACAAACAGCTTATCAATTGGTGACTCCGTTAATTCCTCGATCCACGATTGCCCAGATTGTGAGAGATACTGTTATTCTCGAATTTGCTCCCACTTTAGTTTGTATTGTTTTAGCCGGTGTGGCCGGCAGCCGTATTGCCAGCGAATTGGGCAACATGAGAGTTAGCGAACAAATTGACGCATTAGAAATAATGGGTATCAATACAAAAACCTATCTGATTCTGCCAAAGATTGTTGCAGCACTTTTAATGATTCCGCTATTGGTAGCTATTGCAATGGCATTGGGAATCTGGGGCGGCAGGTTAGCCGGCGTTGCTTCAGGAATCATTCCAGCAAGTATTTTTGACAAAGGCCTGTTGGAATTTTTTGTTCCCTTCAATGTAATTTTTGCATTGATAAAAGCCTATGTATTCGCATTCATCATTTCGAGCATACCAGCTTTTTATGGTTATTATGTAAAAGGCGGAGCATTGGAAATTGGAAAAGCCAGTACTAAAGCAGTGGTGGTAAGTTGTGTTTTAATTTTATTTGCCGATTATATTTTATCAGCATTATTATTACCAACATAAACTTTTAGAATTTTTAATAGTATAAATTTAAAAGCGTCGCAGCTCACAGGCAAAGACTCGTAGCTTCTCATATGATTGAAGTAAAAAATATAAAAAAAGCATTTGGCGATAAAACGATTATTGAAGATGTAAGTACAGTAATGAAAGCTGGTCAGTGCAATTTAATAATTGGTTCCAGCGGAAGTGGTAAAACTGTATTGATGAAATGTATGGTCGGCCTTTTTGAACCGAATGCCGGTGAAGTATTATATCATGGAGAAAATTTCACGGCTATGACGGGAGCCGATAAAACCGAAATAAGAAAACAGATAGGGATGCTGTTTCAGGGTTCAGCCTTATTTGATAGCCAGACGGTAGAACAGAATGTGATGTTCCCGCTGAATATGTTTACGAAAGACAGTTATAAAAAAAAGTTGGAAAGAGTAAATGAAGTTTTAGAAAGAGTAAATCTTATAGGGGCCAATAAAAAATTTCCTTCTGAGGTAAGTGGCGGCATGAAAAAAAGAGTAGCATTGGCAAGAGCTATTGTCCTCAATCCGAAATACCTTTTTTGTGATGAACCCAACTCTGGTCTTGATCCGCAAACATCTTTAGTAATTGACCGGCTAATCAAAGAAATTACTATTGAATACAATATTACAACTGTCATTAATACCCATGATATGAACAGTGTTATGGAAATCGGTAACTCCATTCTTTACATGTACAAAGGCAATAAAGAATGGGAAGGCAACAACAAAGAAATCATATTTAGCAAAAATGAACGGCTGAATGAATTCATATTTGCATCAGAATTTTTACAAGATGCGAAAGATATGAGAATGCTGGAAGAAACCGGCAAGATCTCCAACGATAGAAACATGGAAGAACTACTTGACAAGGATGCTCCTGTGCTCATCCCCCCACCCGATGAAGAATAATGTTTAACAAACGATTTACTTCGTAATAATCTCTAGGGTATAGTTTATGCAACAAATTTGGTTACACTAAAACCAGCTTTATGTATAAAATTTACTTTCTCTTTATTTCAATCTTATTTATTTCCTGCAGTTCTAAACTTCACTATATCGGTCAAAATTATACCCCTGTTACAAAGGTAGCAATTTTTGTATCTGAAAACTCTATTAAACAACCCTATACAATTATCGGGAAAGGCTATATGAGTAGGTTTGGATTACTTAATAATCCTGAAAAAATTCAACAAAAGGCAATAGCAAAAGGAAGAAATGTTGGTGCTGATGCTGTGCTGATAATTGATTATTTTATTCCAGATACTGGTGGAGCTATTATTAATATTGTCGTTAAAACAGATAGCCTCGGAAAAAGCATAATCACAGCAGGAAACACTACTATTACTCCAATTTCTTCCAGCGGTTACTCCATTATCTATGTAAAATACAATAGATAGGAACTCTATCTGCAAATTGTCTGTTTTGCCTTACATTTGCCTCACTTCAAAAGGTAAATATGAGTATACTCGTTAACAAGAACTCGAAAATTTTAGTTCAGGGCTTTACCGGCACAGAAGGTACATTTCACGCCACGCAGATGATAGAATATGGTACAAATGTGGTTGGTGGCGTTACTCCAGGGAAAGGCGGTTCTAAGCATTTAGATAAACCGGTTTTTAATACAGTAGTCGATTGTGTAAAAACAACGGGTGCAGATGTAAGTATCATTTTTGTGCCACCAGCTTTTGCTGCCGATGCAATCATGGAATCTGCTGATGCAGGTGTAAAACTGGTAGTTTGCATCACCGAAGGCATTCCTGTTCAGGACATGGTAAAAGTGAAAAATTATTTACAAGGAAAAAATACCAGACTGGTTGGTCCAAACTGTCCGGGTGTAATAACTTCAGGCGAATGTAAAGTAGGTATCATGCCGGGCTTTATTTTCAAAAAAGGCCGTGTAGGAATAGTATCAAAATCTGGTACGCTAACTTATGAAGCGGCCGATCAGGTTGTAAAAGCCGGACTTGGTATTTCAACAGCGGTTGGTATTGGTGGCGATCCGATAATTGGAACAACAACAAAAGATGCAATTGAATTATTGATGAACGATCAGGAAACAGATGCAATCGTAATGATTGGCGAAATTGGTGGCGGAATGGAAGCTGAAGCAGCCAATTGGATAAAAGCAAATGGAAATAAAAAACCGGTTGTAGGATTTATTGCTGGTCAAACTGCTCCTCCTGGCCGTCGTATGGGACATGCTGGAGCTATAGTTGGTGGTGCAGATGATACGGCTGCTGCAAAAATGAAGATCATGAGTGAATGTGGCATTCATGTGGTAAGCAGTCCGGCTGATATAGGTAAAAAAATGGCGGAAGTATTACCCCCATCCCCTAAAGGGGGGCATTAACAGCATTCATAAAATATTAAGAAAGCCTCTCTATTTGAACGGAGAGGCTTTCAATTTACATAACTATTCTTAGTCCCCTTAGGGGGATGGGGCATTAACGGGATTGACGGATAAAACGGGCCAGTTCATCTTTGCTGCTGCTATAGCTTAATGCATCGTTTAATTGATAGTAATTATTCTTATCCATCGTTTTACGATAAGCATATTTAGCAATTTCAAGTCTGTTATTTTCAAAAGTGAAAAGTAACATCAACTCCCTTACCTGTGCAGTAGAAAAATTGTTCTTGTCGATAATGAATTTAGCTGAAGTCATTCTGTTGTTTTCAAACCATTCTTTTCTTAATGATTCTTTTACAGATTCAAACTCCCGTACATTCATTCCGTTTCCTATGCCATTGTTCCATCCGCCGCCATTATAATCATGATAATCGTCATCTTCATCATACCAATCATCTCTTCTGTCAATTTTGCGTTCATCAACTAACGCCTTTCCAAAACGGTTGATGGTAATGTCTAGGTGAAACCCTCTTTTTAAATAAACCTGATTAGTGTAAATGATTACATTTCTGTTAAATCCAAAGGCATTACCATTTCTTTTCTTTCCCTCACGGAAAATTTTTACCTGGTGGTAACCTTCAGAAAGATTAGATAGTGTAATGGCATTATCTCTTAAAGAGAATTTACGTCCATCCACTTCTACTTTGTAATCCTCGCTGTTGCTTACTGTTGATACACTTAACCTGCTTCCATCAAAAGCCAGCAGAGAAAGTGAGAGCAGTGAGCCGATAATTAGTGTAAAGATTTTTTTCATGTTGTTTGTTTTAAATGATAAAAAAATGTTTCCGGGTGATTAATTTCCAAACTCATGCCATCATGTCAAAAAAATTGGCAAAAAAAAGTTAAAGGAATCAACCCGACATACACTCATTTGCAGTTTTATGCCGGAGTGCTTACTGGCAAAGGAATATATCCTGCCTTTTTTGGAAACAGAATTTGTATAGTATAATTTATCTCTTTAGCATCATTTTTGCTAACTTTCTGTTGCTGAATGCAGCAAAGAACCGTTTTATGAAATTTGTCTTCCGGCAGCATCTTATTACGCATACATTCCGTTTGCAAATGAAGACTTAAAAAAAATAAATAATGAAGTATCAATTCACAAAGAGAATAATTCTATTAATTACAATTTTTAGTTTGTTTACTATAACCTCTTTTAGCCAGGAGTCAATAAAGAATTACGAAAAAGAATGGAAGAAGGT
The DNA here is from genome assembly GCA_038257235.1 of Chitinophagales bacterium. Lineage (GTDB taxonomy): Bacteria > Bacteroidota > Bacteroidia > Chitinophagales > Chitinophagaceae > JJ008. The sequence goes on along the minus strand of JBBSJN010000006.1, from coordinate 4,076 downwards.
GGAAGATTTTGTAAAAAAAGGATTGCCCAAATCTGCATTGACAGAAACAAAACTAATATATGACCTCGCAAAAAAGGATGGTTCGGCTGGCTCACCACAGGATGCACAGGTTATAAAGGCATTGGTGTACATGATTGGCCTCCAAACAGAAAACCGGGAAGACAATGCGATATTCTCCATTACTGAAGTAGAAAAAGAGATTAGTTCCAGTAAAGAACCTGTCGCCTCCATATTAAGGAGTCTGGAAGCTGAGATGTATTGGAACTACTATCAGCAAAACCGTTGGAAACTGTACAACCGGACTAAAACCGCTGACTTTGTAAAAACAGATATTGCCACATGGGATGCCGAAGACTTTCATAAAAAAATTGGAGAACTATATCTTCAATCCATAAAGAATGAAAAGCTATTACAACAAACAAAACTGGAGCCATTTGATGCTATAATCAGTAAAGGTAATGTTCGCCACCTGCGGCCAACTCTTTTTGACTTATTAGCTCACCGTGCAATTGCTTATTTTAATAATGATGAACGGGATATTAAAAAACCCGCCTATGCCTTTGAAATTGATCTGGCCAGTGCCTTTGATCCGGCAGCCAATTTTGTTACCAGGAAATTCCCTACAAAGGATTCAATGTCCTTACAACATAAAGCACTACTCATTTATCAAAAACTGATTGCATTTCATTTGCATGACGCAAAACCAGATGCATTGATTGATGCAGATATTCATCGGATACAGTTTGTAAAACAAAAATCAACTCATCCTGATAAAGACCAACTTTATTTTAATGCGTTAAATCATATTGCTCACCAGTATGACAAAGTTCCGGCTGCCGCACAAGCTTGGTACTTGGTTGCAATGATATATGAGGAGAAAGCAAATACTTACAAACCTTTTGGCGATACAACGAATCGTTACAGCCGTATTAAAGCTAAAGAAATATGTGAGCAGGTTTTAATGCAGAAAGACTCTTCTGAGGGAAGAATCAATTGCTACAACCTGTTAAACAGTATCAACAGCCCTTCATTACAATTCACGGTTGAAAAAGTGAATGCTCCGGATCAGCCATTCAGAACATTGGTAAAGTATAAAAACATCAATACGCTTTACTTGCGGGTAATAAAAGCAGATGAAAATCTTAAAAAATTATTAGAAACCCAATATGACAATCGCTTCTGGACAGCTATTGCCGATGCCAAAACTGATAAAAGCTGGCAACAAAAATTACCAGCTACGAATGATTTGCAAACGCATAGTGTCGAATTAAAAGTAGATGCATTACCGCCGGGAGAATATTTCTTAGCTGCATCTGATCAAAATGATTTTAGCGGAAAGAAAACAATTATCGGAGCCAGATTATTTTATGTGTCTGGAATCAGCTATGTAAACAATGGCAGCGATTATTTTGTGCTAAACCGTAGCACAGGCCAGCCCTTAGCAAAGGCCACAGTACAACTTTGGCAACAAACCTATAATTACCAGCAATCTAAATATGAAAAGACAAAAGGCGACTCTTATACAACAGATGCCAATGGTTATTTCAAAATGGAAAGACCGAAAGAAGCAAATAAAAATTATCGAAACAATTCGTATTTGCTGGATGTAAAACATGACAACGACAGACTTTTCATGAATGATCTTGCTTATGACTACTATTATTATAATCAGCAACCCCAAGAAGCAAAATCAGTTATCTCAATCCACCTGTTTACAGACAGAGCTATTTATCGTCCCGGCCAAACGGTTTATTACAAAGGAATCGTATTGACAAGAAATCAGGAAGAAAAAACGGGTGGTGTAATGGCTGGTTATTCAACTACAGTTGTATTAAAAGATGCCAATTACAAAGATGTTGATTCCATAAAATTAAAAACAAATGAATATGGTTCGTTCAGTGGAAAATTTCAATTACCACAAACGGGTATGAACGGACAATTCACTATCTATACAAAAAAAGATGGCGGCAATGTTGGCTTCAAAGTAGAAGAATACAAACGACCCAAATTCTTTGTAGAGTACGAACCCATCAAAGGGACTTATAAAGTAAATTCCACAATAAAAGTAACAGGTGTTGCAAAAGCATATGCAGGGAATAATATTGACGGTGCCAATGTAACATACAGAGTAGTAAGGAAACCTCGTTTTCTTTATCCCTGGTTATTCCGTCGCTGGTGGCAACCACCATCTGAAGAGATGGAAATAACACATGGTGAAGTGAAAACAGATAAGGATGGGAAATTTGTAATTGAATTCATTGCTATTCCCGATCTGAAGATTGATAAAAAATTTGAACCAGTATTTGACTATACTGTTTATGCAGACGTAACTGATATTAATGGCGAAACAAGAAGCGGTGAAAAATCTATTTCTGTAAGTTATAAATCATTAATGCTGGTATCTTCTGTTCCGGCTACATTACCTGCCGATAGTTTGAAGTCATTATCTATCCGTACACAAAATATGAACGGCGAATATGAACCAGCAAAAGTAAAAGTAACCATCACCAAACTGAAAGAAGAAAAAAGGCTGATCCGTGACCGCTATTGGGAAAGACCCGATCAGTTTGTAATGGGTAAAGATGAATACATCAAACTCTTTCCTTTTGATGAATACGACAATGAATCCGATCCGAAAAGCTGGGAAAAGGGAAAGCAGGTTTTTGAAAAAACAGATTCAACTTCAGAAAACGGCAAATGGATATTTGGAGATGGCAAATTTTCAACGGGTTTCTACATAATCGAAATAGAAACAAAAGATAAGAATGGAGAAATAGTAAAAGATGTAAAATACATTGAACTGTTTGATGAAAAGAGTAATCAACTAAACAGGCCTGATTATTTATGGGTAGGGAAAACAAAAACATCTGTTGAACCCGGTGAAAAAGCCAGTATTGAATTTGGAACAGCAGCAGATAATTTATTTGTAGTTTATCAGGTGGATAAGAATACAATAGCGGGTAGTCGGGAGTCAGGAGTCGGCTCTTACAACTTCATCAAATTGAATAATGAAAAGAAAACTTTCGATTATGATGTAACGGAAAAAGACAGACCGGGCTATGGTGTTGGCTGGATGTTTATCAAGCATAATCGTTTTTATCAACTGAATCAGACTATCAGTATTCCCTGGACAAATAAGGAACTCAGTATTGAATATGCTACCTACCGTGATAAAACTTTACCTGGCAGTGAAGAAAAATGGAAGCTGAGAATTACCGGTTTAAAAAAAGAAAAAGTAGCGGCAGAAATGCTGGGAAGTATGTATGATGCTTCGCTCGATCAATTTGTAGAACATAATTGGTATAAGCCATCTATATGGCATTCTTATTACAATAGGAATAGTTGGATTGGTACACAAAACTTCAATCAGGTACAGTCCGATCAGCGTTATATTAATGAGCAGGAAGGAAAATATGTAGTAAAAAATTATGACCATCTTAATCTATTTGGTTTTGGAAATTACTATGGTGCCAATCCAAGATTAATGAGAACAGCCAACCCTTCCAGAGAAGAGGCTGAAAATATGGTAAGTGGTGCCCCACCCCCACCTGGCGTAGCAGATGAAAAATTAAAGAGTGCTGATATAGTAATAGCAGACTCTGATAAAGACGGCGAGACTGACAAATTTGATAAAGAACAAACAAAAAATCAATCAGGCGATGTCCAAATCAGAAAGAACTTCAACGAAACAGCTTTCTTCTTCCCTGATTTAAGAACAGATAGTACTGGTGCAATAGAATTTTCCTTCACCATGCCCGAGGCATTAACCAAATGGAAATTCATGGCATTGGCGCATACAAAAGATGCGGCATTTGGAACAAGCACCAAAGAAATTGTTACACAAAAAGAATTGATGGTGCAGCCTAATCCACCAAGGTTTTTAAGGCAAGGAGATAAAATTGATTTGAATTCGAAAATAGTCAACCTGTCTGATAAAGAAATGACAGGAACTGTTTCCCTGCAATTATTCGATGCCACTACCAATGAACCGGTGGATGGACAGTTTCACAATGTAATTCCTAATCAGTATTTCACAGTAGCAGCCGGGCAAAGCGAAGTGGTGAAGTTTCCAATTG
>JBBSJN010000005.1:0-36492 GCA_038257235.1 Chitinophagales bacterium | reverse complement strand
CACAATTATCCTTTCGTCTTGTATCAATAATATATTGAATTTTCCATACTCCATCAAAGCGTACTAATTGAAACGAATTTACTCCGCAATGACTGAAATTGTTGTTGTAATAAAAACTATACGGCGTCCAGGCAAAAGCCAATGGTCCATCAATTTTTATTGTTTCAAACGTTATTCTTTCATCCAATGAGCCGGGAGTTGCCTTTCCTATCTGGCTGATGAATCCCGAAGGACTTTCATTTCGAACTACTGTTGCGCCTCCCTTATCTCTGCTGATTGTTTGAAATACAATGCTATCAGAAAAAATGCTTTTCAACATTTCATCATCCGCATTTTTCATAGCTGTGAACATATTGTTGATAACCACCTTCACAGAATCTTCTGCACTTTCCCGCTCTGGCGGGACAAGTTGTGCCTCTGCAAAATTCCAGCACATTGTTAATGTTAAGAGTATGAAAAAATATTTCATGTTGTGCTATTTTATGATTTTATGGCAAGTGAATTGAACAATAAATGCGTTATGAATTTATTCCTATAAAAGTAAAACAGAAATCCATGCAAACAACCAAAATTGTACAGACGGTCGTTTTGCTGATAATTGTGGCGATGGCAGCCAGTTGTGCAGCAACAAAAGAATATACCAGTAAACTTTTTCCAGATAGTCAATTCCTTGTAAAAGACAGTCAGGCTGTAGCATTACGATTTCTTGAATTAGATAAGGTAGAAGAAGATAAAGAAAGCTGGGTAACCACTGATATTATTATGGGAAGAGACACTGTGAGTAAAACGCTAGCTTTAGACAATCTGGCCAAAGTATATCCTTCAACCAATGCAAATGCTGATTCAACTATAAAAGCATCAAACACCAAAGAAATAAAAGCAACAGCTACATCAAAAAGCATTGAACCTGCGACAGAAGAACCAGTCGCAAAGGCTGCTAATGCAAATGGTGTAAGAGAGAAAAAAACAAGAGAGAATTAAGATATCAACATTCTAATAGACCATTTATTAACTAAACATCATACTCATGAAACGAACATTTATCTTTTCTGCAACTGCAGTTTTTTCGTTGTTTCTGGTTTTATCAAGCTGCAAATCCAGCAGCGTTTGGGAAACAAAAGACCACACAGAACGAATACCACCACCGCCGCCTTCCACTCCAAGGCACTATAGTCCTGCTCCAGCCCGTTACACCTCTTCCGCTACATTAATAATCAGTCCAAGGCCGGGATTTACGATGAATCAAACCCGCGATGGAAGGTATTATCACAGAAATCAGCAAGGCTTTCTCTATTGGAAAGGGTATGATAACCGCTTTTATCTGGACGATAGTTACCTAAATAGAGTTAACTACACAAAGTGGGAATACAAAGATTGGAAGAAGTATAAAAAATCTAACCCTCAAAAAAGAAGACAATAATTAACCCTTTGTAAAAGCTCCGAAATCAATCGGAGCTTTTTATTTATATAAATGGTTTCCCTTGCTGCTATGGTTTCCTTAGCTTTATCGCTTCAAAAAAACATTTTGCAATGAAAAAAATATTTTTCCCGATTTTCCTTTTATTTAATAGCATTGTTTTTGCACAAATGAAAGCTGACGACGTAAAATCCTTTACCCTTAAGAATGGAATGAAGTTTTTGGTAGTAGAAGATTTTTCCATCCCGAATGCAAACATGTACTTGTTCTATAAAGTAGGAAGTCGTAATGAATACCAGGGTATAACGGGTCTATCTCACTTTTTTGAACACATGATGTTCAATGGAGCAAAAAAATACGGCCCGAAAATGTTTGATCAAACGATGGAATTTAATGGAGGGGCAAATAATGCATATACAAGAGAAGATGTAACTGTGTATACAAACTGGTTTCCTGCTTCCGCTGCTGACGTAATATTCGATTTAGAAGGGGATCGGATTTCAAGTTTAAGCATAGCTCCGGAAATGGTAGAAAGTGAAAGAGGTGTTGTTTTAAGCGAACGCAGAACAGGGTTAGAAAATTCTCCCTGGAGTCAATTGTCCCAAACATTACAAGGAGCCGCTTTTCTGGAACATCCATATCATTGGCCGGTAATTGGTTATGAAGATGATATGAAAAACTGGACACAAGCCGATCTTGAAAAATATTTTAAAACCTATTATGCGCCGAATAACTGTGTGGTAGTCGTATCTGGTAGTTTAAAATTTGATGAAGTAAAAAGGCTTGCTGAAAAATATCTTGAACCAATTCCTGCGCAACCGGCGCCCCCAGTTGTACATATTAAAGAACCGGTACAAACTGGCGAAAGAAGAATAACGGTTCAAAAAGATGTAGCTACTCCGTACCTGATGATTGGCTATCATACACCTGAAGCAAAACATGAAGATTATTATGCTTTAAATATTCTGAGTGATATTCTTTCGAGTGGTAATTCCTCAAGACTATATTCTTCATTAGTTGATAAAAAACAATTGGCAACACAGGTATTTACCAGCTATGGCGAAAGTTTTGATCCTACTCTTTTTCAAGTTTATGCTGTAACTAACAAAAATGTTGATGAAGCAGATCTTGAAAAAGCCATCTATGAAGAGATAGAAAGTATTAAAAAAGACGGCATCAGCGAAAAAGAATTACAAAAAATAAAGAATCAAAAGCTAATGGAGTTTTATAATCAGGTAGAAACAATCAATGGAAAATCAAATAATATTGGAACTTACGAAGTGTTTTTTGGCGACTATAAAAAAATGTTTGATGCACCTGGAAATTTTAATAAAGTAACAGTGGCAGATGTACAAAAGGTAGCAAAAAAATATTTCTCAAAGAGCAACCGAACTGTCGGTGTATCAAAATCAAATGTTGAAGATTAAACAACACTGACTTAAAATAACCACACTGGAAATGAGTCATAAAAATAAGCACATGAAACAGATAAAAATATTCTTACTGATAATATCACTCTTTGCAATTGCTGTAACCACAAATGCACAGAGCTTTAAAGTGCCACCTTATGAAAAGGTTAAGTTACCCAATGGCTTAACTATTTATCTGATGGAGCAGCATGATGTGCCTGTAATCAATGTATCCGCTGTAGTGCCGGCAGGTGCTATTTATGATCGTGATAAAGCAGGCCTTGCTTCTTTAACTGCAACTGCCTTAAAACACGGCACTAAAAATTATCCAAAAGCAAAGTTGGATGAAGCACTTGATTTTATAGGAGCAACTGTAAGTACCAATGCTTCAAAAGAATTTTCCGGGCTTTCTGCAAAATTTGCTTCAAAAGATAAAGAAAAAGTACTTGATATTATCAAAGATTTATTGATGCAGCCAGTTTTTGACGAATCAGAATTTGACAAAGAAAAGCAGCGGTTATTAGTAAGCCTTGAGCAACAAAAAGAAAGTCCCCGTTCGGTAATCGGATCTTATTTCGATAAACTATTATATGGTGATCATGTTTATGGAAATATTATACAAGGAAAAATATCTACCGTAAATCCTTTAACTACTACTGATCTTAAAAATTTCTACAAGGAGAACTACAGACCAGATGGTTCAGCCATCAGTATAGCTGGTGATTTTTCAACCAAAGAAATGAAAGCATTGCTAACCACTTTGTTTTCAGGATGGAAGAAAGGAACAAAAACTCAATCAAATTTAGCAGCAAAACCAATTAGCAAGCCGACTGGAAACAAAGTTTTACTGGTTAATAAGGAAGATGCAAATGAAACCACATTCTATATCGGTGCACCCGGAGTAAGCCGCAATAATGCAGACTATGTGGCTATTGAAGTAATTAATACTTTATTCGGTGGACGGTTTACTTCCATGTTAAATGACGAACTAAGAGTAAATTCAGGATTAACATACGGTGCTGGTAGCCGCTTTAATGCATTGAAGAATGGCGGCAGTTTCTATATCTCAACCTTTACTGCTAACAAAACAACTGAACCTGCTATAGATAAAGCTATTGAGGTATTAAACAAATTGCATAGTAATGGTATTGATGAACATTCATTAACCTCTGCAAAAAACTATGTAAAAGGGCAGTTTCCTCCCCGGTATGAAACATCGGGACAGTTAGCGAGTCTGATGACTCAAATGTTCTGGTATAACTTCGATGAATCTTTCATCAACAATTTTGAAAAAAATGTGGATGGGCTGAATCTGGATAAAGCCAAAGCAATCATAGCAAAATATTTTCCAAAGGATAAACTACAATTTGTACTCGTTGGTAAATCATCTGAGATAAAAAAGATAGCTGAAAAATATGGCAAGGTGACTGAAGTCGAGATAAAAGAGGAAACAAAAAAAGGATTCTAATATTCAGGCGGGGAAATTTCCCTGCTTTTTTATTGCATTTATCTTAAACTTGCAGGATGAAGATCTCCTTCTGGTCTGTAGGAAAAAATAATGAAACTTATGTAAGAGAAGGTGTGGAAGATTTCACCCGTCGCATCTCAAGGTATTTTAAAACTGAATGGGTCATTATTCCTATGCCTAAGAATAGTGGTATTTTACCAGAAATGGAACTTAAGAAAAAAGAAAGAGAAGCGATAATGCAATTGCTGACTAAAGATGATTATTTGGTTGCATTAGAAGAAAGAGGAAAACAATTAAGTTCTGAAGGGCTGGCTGAATTCATACAAGCAAGAGCAAACGAAAGCACAAAGAAAATAATATTCTTAATTGGTGGTGCTTATGGACTAGATGATCCTGTTTTAAAAAGAGCAGACTTTAAATGGAGCTTATCACAACTCGTTTTTCCCCATCAGTTAGTTCGTTTAATACTTTCGGAACAGGTTTACAGAGCTTGCACTATTCTGAAGAATGAAAAATATCATCACAAATAAATTGTATCGTATAAATTCGGATAACAATATTTAGATATGGCTTTAGACACAACGCTGATCATAATCATAATTACTGTTCTTGTTTCTCTCGGTGGATTTAATAGTGAGAAGGTGATGAACGACCTGATATTTTATCCTCCTGCTATTTCCAAACAAAACCAATGGTACCGGTTTGTAACCTCAGGCTTTCTACATGCCGACTATACCCATCTTTTCTTCAATATGCTGACCTTGTATTTTTTTGGAAGGGGCATGGAAGGCTTTTATAATGCATACATGGGAAAGATGGGATTCCTGATTTTCTATCTTGCTGGTATAATTATTTCCAGTATTCCCACTTTTATTAAACATCGAAATGATTATTCTTACAGAAGTCTTGGTGCATCAGGCGGTGTTTCTGCAGTAGTGTTTGCTTATATTCTTTTTGCGCCGTGGGATTGGTTCACTTTTCCACCAGTGCCGGCAATTATTTATGCCTTGCTCTATATTTATTACTCTATCTATATGTCAAAAAAAGGTGGAGACAATATCAACCATGATGCTCATTTGTGGGGTGCAGCTTTTGGTGTTGCATTCACCATTGCTTTGGAACCTAAGATTATTAATTTCTTTTTAGATCAGATAACACATCCCAAAGGGCCAGGAGCAATTTTATTTCGATTGATAAGTTAGCTTTACTACCTCTTTTGTTTTACCGGTTATTTTAAATCTGTCATCAATTCTTTGACCAACGATCCAGCAAATACGTTGTTTGCTTTCAATAACCCAGGTATTTTCTTTTTCCGTTTTTGAGAGTTTTGAATCAATTAAAAAACGGGAAACTTTCTTCTTTTTTTTCATTCCCAGTGGATAAAAATAATCTCCGGTTTTCCATTTGCGGAGCAACAACGGGAATTTAATTTCCTTAACATCAAGTGTTGCAATATCGTTTGAGGTTGACAGCTTAATGTTTAATGTTGATTCAATGCTAAGGTTTCCTAATGAAAAATTTACTTGTTTATCTTTTTCTTCAATAATGATATTTACTGATTCGGTTGCAACAACCGGACTGATAATAAACCAAAGTCTGTGTTTAATAATGCGGTATTGATTGTCCGGCGAAGTAATATATTTTCCGGATTCACTTTCTGCCAATTTGATAACTTCTTCTACTTGTTTTTCCTGGAAATTGAAAAGGTGAATGATTTCATAGATCAATGCCTTGTTTTGGTATAACATTAGCTTATTGACTGGAATATGAATTTCGTTCCCCTTTTGGGTACAAATCTTTTTCTTCAATTCTCCAACTGAAAGCCGGTATAGCTTTTCAATTTCTTTAAACCGGTTAATATTATCCTGCAGATTATCTTTTACCTGTGGATAGATTTTACTGATAGCAGGAATAATTTCATTACGAAAATAATTCCTTGTGTATTTAGAAGACTGATTGGAAGAGTCCTCCACAAAATTAAGCTCATTTTCAATGGCAAAATCTAATAATTCACTTTTGGAGAATGCAAGCAATGGTCTTTTTATATATCCGTTTTTAGAAGGAATTCCTGTTAACCCATGCAGTCCTGTTCCCCGGAAAAAGTTCATGGTAATTGTTTCTGCATTATCATCTGCATGATGCGCCGTTAGTAGGTGAATAGTAAATGGTGAATAGTGAATGGGATTTTCAGATTTTTCAATATTCCCTATTGACAATTGACTATTCACTAATTCATCAAACCACTCATATCTTAAATTTCTTGCAGCTTCCTGAGTTGAGAGTTTATGTTCGGAAGCATGTTTTTCAGTGTCAAATTTCTTTACTAAAACTTCAACACCATACTTATTCCCTAAGCCTTTTACAAATTGTTCATCTCTTTCACTCTCGGCTCCTCGTAATTGAAAATTGCAATGTGCAATCGCAAAATCGAATTCAGCTTCTTTGCATAATTCACATAAAACAACAGAATCAACTCCGCCACTTACAGCCAGCAGGAGTTTATCCTTGTTAGAAAAAAGATTATTCAGTTTAATACTATTTTGAAATCGTTGCACCAAACTCATTCATTAATTTTAATACACTTCATCGAAATGTAAAGATTATTACTCCTAAGTCCCCCTTTAGGGGACAGGGGTTCTAAAAAGTTAATTCTTCATAAGCACCTCTCAGTTCTCCAAAAGCATGGTTATCCCCTGCCTTCTTCGATTCTTCCATTCCTTTTTCATACACAGCAATCGCCTTATCTGTTTGCTCAATCCGTTCCAGCAATTTCGCTAAATGATAATAGCTGCCAACATAACCGGGCTCTCTGTCTAATATTTCTTCAAATAAACGCCTTGCATCTTCATCATTTCCTATTTTAATATACTCCAATGCCAGAGCATGTTGTAAAAAACTATCAGCTGGATTTATTTGTAAAAACTCCTTCAGTTTTTCTATTCTTTCCATGTTCATAATTAAAGTATAACCTGATTTGCCAATTAGCTTTTCACCGCTTATCTTTGCTTAGTTGCATAAACAACTATCTTTCTGACGAACCTAAAAAATAATCAATGAAGATCTTAGTTTGTATCAGTAAAACGCCGGACACAACGGCAAAAATAGCTTTCACCGATAACAACACGAAATTCGATGTGACCGGTGTGCAATGGATCATCAATCCTTACGACGAATGGTATGCCCTTGTAAGAGCTATCGAATTAAAAGAAGCAGATGCTTCTACTGTTATTCATTTAGTAACTGTTGCCGGTGCAGATGCTGACCCGATCATCCGCAAAGCCCTTGCACTCGGTGGCGATGAAGCTATCCGTGTAAATGTTGATAGCCATGATAGTTTTTATATCGCTTCGCAAATTGCAGACGTTGCAAAACAAGGCGGATACGATTTGATCTTAACCGGAAAAGAAACTATCGATTATAACGGTTCATCCATCGGTGGTATGGTTGCAGAATTATTAGATCAGCCATTTATTTCATTAGCTGCAAAATTTGAATTAGCTGGTATAAAAGCAACTGTTACCAGAGAAATTGAAGGTGGTGAAGAAGTATGTGAAGTAGATCTTCCATTGGTAGTAAGTGCACAAAAAGGAATGGCCGAAGCAAGAATACCAAACATGAGAGGGATTATGGCCGCCAGAACCAAACCATTAAAAGTAGTGGAACCAGTTGCCGCTGATACTTTAACAACTGTTGCAGGATTTAGTTTGCCACCAGCAAAAGCAGGCGTTAAATTGGTTGATCCGGAAAATGTGGATGAATTAGTTCGTTTGCTGCACGAGGAAGCTAAAGTGATATAAGCCCCTGTCCCCTAAAGGGGAACTTAGATTTATGGGTTCTTCCTTTTTTAATAATTAACTATCAACTTAAATTTTTTTTATATGTCTGTTTTAATATTTATAGATGCGGCTGAAGGCCAGGTAAAAAAATCTTCGCTTGAAGCAATGACGTACGGAGCAAAGATTGCAGAGCAGTTAGGTGTTTCAGCCGAAGGTGTTGTTCTTGGAAATGTAACAGAAGACCTTGCTGCATTAGGTAAATACGGTGTAAAGAAAATTTACCAGGTTTCCAACGAAGCGTTGAAAAATCTGGATGCACAAGTTTATACAAATGTAATTGCACAGGTTGCTGAAGCTTCCGGTGCTACTGTTATTGTATTCTCCAATAACATGGATGGAAAAGCGATAGCCCCTCGCCTTTCCGCAAGAATGAAAGCCGGGTTAGTAGCTGGTGCAGTTGCCTTGCCAGATACAAGCAATGCCCGCCCGGATGAACCTGTCGGACGGGGTTTTACTGTTAAAAAAAATGTTTTCTCTGGTAAAGCATTCGCAAATATTACGGTAGCAACTCCTGTAAAAATTATTTCCTTAAGTCCTAACGCATATAAAATAGAAACAGGCGAAGGAACTGCGGAAGTGGTGGTTTTTACTGCTACTGTGGATGCACCGAAGGTGAAAGTAACTAGTGTAAATAAAGCAAGTGGAGAAATTGCATTAACAGAAGCTGAAATAGTAGTGAGTGCAGGCCGTGGATTAAAGGGTCCTGAAAATTGGGGCATGGTAGAAGAACTGGCAAAACTATTACATGCGGCCACAGCTTGTAGTCGTCCTGTTGCAGATGCACACTGGCGGCCTCATAATGAGCATGTGGGGCAAACAGGATTTGCTATTGCTCCTAACTTATATATTGCTATTGGTATTTCCGGAGCCATTCAACATCTGGCAGGTGTAAACAGAAGTAAAGTAATCGTAGTTATAAATAAAGATTCAGAAGCTCCATTCTTTAAAGCTGCGGATTACGGTATTGTTGGTGATGCCTTTGAAGTAGTACCAAAGTTTACGGAGGCCATCAAAAAACTAAAAGGATTAGTATAAACTAATTGTTTGATTTCTATTGTTTAAAAGACCAATAATTTCATTTCTGGTTTCGTTTTTGCTTATATAAGAGAAGTAAAACTGCATATTTATGAAATATGTTTTATTGTTGATTATAAGTTGCTTTACAATAAAAACTACTTTTGGACAAAAATCCAGAAAATCAAACCATAAATCGAAAACATTAATTTCTACGAATTATATTTCTGATGATAATATACCCGATTCTGCGACAAAATTTACCGGAATTATAAAATATATGATGATAACTGATTATCCTTATCAAAAGGATTCTATGTATATCATTTTTGGTGATAATAAAATCAGAGTTAGGATGTTTCTGCCCGGTTTCAAGATAAATGATGTGTATGAAGAAAATATGATTGCTGATTTTAAAGAGAACAAATTTATCTCCGTGGACGTAAGAAATAATACATATACGATTGAAGACTTAGGCAATAGAAACCCCGGCGTAATATTTGATCTTGCCAATTTTAAGAATAAAAGACAGATCCTCCAAACACCCTGTCAGGAATATGCGGGTGAAATGCGGGTGAAAGAAGGTGAAGTATTTCAGGTAAGCACTATAGTAAGCAATAAGCATTCATACTTTGATATAAAGGATTATAACTTTATGAACATACAGCCCACAGTTGTCGGTAATAAAATAGTTCTAGGCTATCGGTCTGTGTATGAAAATAGAGAAACAACAATGATTTTAGCGTATGAAATAGAATCAGGAGATACAGCTGCATATTTTGACCTGAGTCACTTTACACTACAATAATCAGGCACTAAGCATTAAGTATTTTCATCGGAATAGCAAGTAATTTTCATATATTTTTTAAGGTATTTTATACTACTAAAAGTTTATACCATTGAAAGTTATAATGTAAATTCGTGGTTCGTATGAAGAAGATCGAACTGGAAATAGTGGCTTTATCGCATAGCATCACTCAAACACACTCCTATGCTGTTGTGCTGGGCGAAGTAAACGGACTTAGGAGATTACCTATTGTAATCGGTGGTTTCGAAGCGCAGGCAATAGCTGTTGCGCTGGAAAAAATGCAACCAAGCCGCCCACTTACCCACGACCTGATGAAGAACTTCATGAATGCTTTTGCTATTGACTTACATGAAATAAATATCTGCGATTTGCAGGAAGGCATTTTCTATTCCAAACTGGTTTGCTCCACAGAAAATGACACGGTGGAAATTGATTCCAGAACTTCTGATGCTATCGCTTTGGCCGTAAGGTTCGGATGCCCTATTTATACCTACGAGAATATTTTAGAAAGTGCTGGCATTTTGATGGAGGATACTGAAACAAAGGGGAAAAAGAAAAAAACCAAGAAAGAGGTATTGGTAGAAGATGACAGACCGACAGGCAATGAGGATCTGAAAACAATGACCTCAGAAGAATTGAATAATCTGCTGAATGAGGTTCTGGACAGTGAAGATTATATCCGTGCCATTGCCATCCGTGATGAAATAAATAGCAGGAATAAGAAAAAATAGTTCTCCTTTTTGTAAGTATTCTGTTTATCGTCAGCCTTTACCAATGATTCTTTTCCCAAATTGCAAAATAAATCTTGGACTGCATATACTTCGCAAAAGAAGTGATGGCTATCATGATATCGAAACATTTTTTTATCCTTTCCCCTTAACTGATGCATTAGAAATTATTCCGGCAAGCAAGACTGATAATTCTTTCATACATCTTACAACAAGCGGTATTCCGGTTGATGGAAATACTGAATCGAACTTATGTGTAAAAGCTTATAACTTATTAAAGAAGGATTATCCACAGCTTCCACCAGTATCAGTTCATTTGCATAAAGTAATTCCATCTGGTGCGGGGCTTGGCGGTGGTAGCTCAGATGCGGCGTTCATGCTAAAAGCCCTTAATGAAACAGGGCAACTGAATCTGTCAAAAGAAAAGATGGCGGAGTATGCTTTGCAATTGGGAAGTGATTGTCCGTTCTTTCTTATAAACAAATCATGCTATGCTACTGGTCAAGGCGAAAAATTAGAAGAGTATCAGGTTGATCTTTCTGATTATAAAATTATGATTATTAATCCCGGCATTCATTTGGATACAAGCAAAGCATTTTCAAACATAACACCTGCAATTCCTTCAACGTCAATAAAAGAAATAATCACTCAACCAATTATTGATTGGAAAAAACAGTTGACAAACGATTTTGAGAAAGCAGTGTTTGATGTTTATAAGGAAGTTGCTGATATAAAGTCAACGTTATACAAACTTGGAGCCATCTATGCATCTATGAGCGGAAGTGGCAGTACTGTTTATGGTATATTTAAAAAAGACAAACAAATAGCTCACACCTTCCCAGCTCACTATTTCATTAAAACATCAATCAGCTAAAAGCAACAGTACTTCAAGATCAAGTCGTTCTGTTACCATTTGTAAATTCCCTGCTGCATCAACTGGCCATAGCTCCTTAGGTTTATCCCAATACAACTCTACTCCGTTCTTATCCGGGTCGTCTAAATAGAGGGCTTCGGAAACACCATGATCAGCAGCACCTGTTAATGGATAATCAGCTTTCATTATTCGTTTAAGAATTATTGCCAGTTCTTTTCTTGTGGGATATAAAATGGCCGTGTGAAATAGCCCCGCTGCCCTTACCGGTGCTGGCCCTTCATTTTTACTATGCCATGTGTTTAAGCCATATGGTGATGATAACCACCTGCGGAAATGAATGCTGCACTATCACCATAGTATTGCTGCACTTCAAAACCCAGCAAGTCACGGTAAAAAGTTAACGACCTTTCAAGATCACTTACTTTTAAATGAACATGACCAATTCTGGTTTCAGCTGGAACTTTATATGACATCAGGAATTATTTTGAAGACAATTTACTTCATTCCAATTATTTGGCTATCAGCTTCGCAATGAAAAGGCTGTCTTAATAGTTTTTTGTATCTTGCAGGCTGCAATCACTTCTAAAGTTGATTCAAAACGAAAATATCAAACAGCAATCAAAAATATCATTCCTCCGGCAAAATCTCGATCTGCTAAATCATCGATGATTTTTTGATGATTCTTGGTTCTAAAGAATCGGCAATTTTCTATTTTTTAATTTCTCACTATTACATATTTATTTTATGCAAACTATCAATGAGATGACATCATCTACACAATATTATCATGATTTGGAGGACCAGTACGGAGCTCATAATTATCATCCGTTACCAGTGGTTTTAAAAAAAGGGAAAGGAGTACTAGTGTGGGATGTGGATGGCAAACAATATTATGATTTTTTAAGTGGTTACTCTGCACTAAACCAGGGTCATTGTCACCCCAGGCTGGTTGAAGCTTTAATTGATCAGGCACAAAAGTTAACATTAACCAGCCGTGCTTTTCAAAGCGACCAGCTAGGCGAATATGCTAAATACATAACTGAATATTTTGGTTATGATAAAGTGTTGCCAATGAATACAGGCGCAGAAGCAGTGGAAACAGCTATCAAGCTATGCCGCAAATGGGCTTACGAAGTAAAGGGTATTGAAGAGAACAAAGCTGTTATCATTGTATGCGATGGCAACTTTCATGGACGTACTACAACCATCATTTCTTTTAGCAGCGATCCGGCGGCAAAGAAAAACTTCGGTGCGTATACTCCGGGGTTTGTATCAATTCCTTACAATGATACCAATGCTTTGGCCAAAGCATTGACAGATAAAAATGTTGCTGGCTTTTTAGTGGAACCCATTCAGGGAGAAGCAGGAGTATTGGTGCCTGATGAAGGCTACTTGACTAAAGCAAAACAGCTTTGCGAAGAAGCGAATGTGTTATTTATGGGTGATGAAATACAAACTGGCCTTGCAAGAACCGGTAAGATGTTGGCTTGTGACCATGAAAATGTGCGACCGGATATTCTGATACTTGGCAAAGCATTAAGTGGTGGTATGTTACCTGTAAGTGCTGTTTTGGCTGATGACGAAATAATGCTCACTATTAAACCGGGAGAGCATGGCTCTACTTATGGTGGCAATCCTCTGGCCTGCAAAGTCGCCGTGGTTGCTCTACAAATTCTGAAAGATGAGAACATGGCTGAAAATGCAACTGTACTCGGAGAATTATTAAGGACTGAACTGGCAGCACTGCAATCAAAACATATTTCAGAAATCCGAGGCAAAGGTTTACTAAATGCAATAATTATTAATCATCCAAATAAAAATGCAGCCTGGGATCTTTGCTTAAAAATGAAAGAAAACGGGCTACTGGCTAAACCAACACAAGGCGACAGAATCCGCTTTTCACCACCTCTTGTGATAACAAAAAAACAGATCCTTGAATGTGTGGATATAATTGGAGAAAGCCTTTTCATTCTAGATTAAAATGAATGAAATAATAAAAATCAGCCGTTACCATGACAAGTAACGGTTTTTCCATTTACTCAATTGAGTAACTTCAACAGATGGATACACATCTTCACCACGACAGAAACCCTCACCAGGAAGTGCATTTAAAAAGCAGTGATGCTCTTCGGGATATCGTTATTGGTATGAGTGATGGTCTTACAGTGCCTTTTGCATTAGCAGCAGGATTAAGCGGTGCTGTTAACTCGACTGATATTATTATCATCGCTGGAATAGCAGAAGTAGCTGCCGGTTCGATTGCGATGGGATTAGGAGGTTATCTTTCTGGCAAAACAGAACAGGATCATTATTATAGCGAAGAAAAAAGAGAATATTACGAAATTGATAATTTAAGAGAACGGGAGCTGGAAGAAACAAAAGAATTCTTTGCAGGCATCGGGCTTAGTGCTGAATTACAGGAAAAAGCCACACAGGAAATTTCTCAAGATAAAAAGCAATGGGTTGACTTTATGATGAAATATGAATTGGGGCTGGACAAACCTGATCCGAAAAGAGCAACTAAATCAGCAGTGAATATTGGCCTTTCTTATATTGTTGGGGGTATTGTTCCGTTAAGTCCTTATTTTTTTCTTGAAACCCCTATTGAAGCCTTGAAAATTTCTGTTGTTGTTACATTAATTTGCTTGTTTATTTTCGGTTTCTTCAAAAGCAAAATTACCGGAGTAAATGTTTGGTTGGGAGCAATAAAAGTGATGTTAATTGGTGCTATTGCAGCCGGTGCTGCTTTTGGTATTGCAAAACTTTTGGAAGGATAATCTAATAAAAAAGACTTTTGCGATTTAAACTATTATTTTAAATCTTTTGGATTCTTGTTTTCTAATTGTTATAAATCAATCAACTTTGTATTTCAAGTTTTTTCTTTTCATTGATTACTCGCAAATCAGGAAATAAAGAAGATATTAGCAATAGTATTGAAGATGCTAACATCAGATAAAGCCCTGGTTTTTTCTCTGGGCAATACCCACCTTGGCAGGCAGCCACAACAAAAAAGTTTCGTAAAGCCCAAGCTGTATTTAATGCTGCAACAATAAGGTTTATTCTTTTTGCCCAAATCTTTGGTATAAAATGTAAAATCAAAAAGAAAAAAGTAAAAACCAGATGAAAAAACCCTGGTCTTCCGAGCTTTAATCTAAACGCATCAAAACCAATAATTGTAGTATCTATCGAAGCAATATAAACCCAGGGAATAAAGCAAGAAATAACCAATAAAAAGGCTGCCGCTAATCCTATCCATTTCATGTAACGCATAATACTATTGATGTTGGTAGCGCAAGTTACTGAAAAGCCTTTATCTTACTTTCCCAATAACATTAGCTATACTTCAATGATTCGCTTTACATTTTCTGTTGCTGTGCAATTTAAATAGATAGAATCAGCCAGCTTTTGTGGAGTTATCCATTTACTAAAATCTGCATCGGGCATTGCTTTTCTGTTTTGTGGGGTATCAATCGTGGATGGTATCACTACACAGGTAATTACATCTGTATCTTTTGCTTCATCATTCATAAGCTCTGCCAACCGGAAGATAAGTGACTTGCTTAATCCATAAGCTACCATGCCTTTGCTGTTCTGCATATCTTTTCCCGGTTGCGAACCGATTAAAAACAAACGACCACTACCCTGCTTCATCATTTGCATAAAAACAGGCCGGGCCATATTGTAAGCTGTTTCGAAATTGAGTTGGTACTGTTTGGCGATGTCACTTGTTTTCGTTTCCGCAATTGAACCCATTTCAAAACCACCTACGGTAAGTATAGCTGCATTGATCTTTCCCTGTTGCTGAATAATACCTTGCACAGTTGCTGAAGCTGCTTCTTCATTCATCAGATCAGCAATTACTTTTTTGAATGAATCTTGGGTAATACCTAAATCAACATTGTCGCCGGGAATAACGGTGCCAGTAACCTGCCAGTTCTCATCCAGAAATTTTTGAACTACTGCTCGTCCTAGGTTTCCGGATGCTCCTGTTACAATAATATTTTTCATTTTAATTAACTCCTTTTTCTCTTTTGCTCGAGTAATAAAAGTACAAAGGAATTCCTAAAGCAGTTATCAGTAATCCAAGCAAAGAATTAATTACTGGCTGTGTACCGGCAATATAATTTGTAATATCATTATAAATTGTTGCGCCGAGAAAGAAAGCAGTAAAAGCAATATATAATAAGGTTACAAAAGGGTGCTTCCAAATTTTATATGGCCTTTCGGTAGTCGCCATTTTTTTTCTGAGTATAAAAATTCCGATTGCACCCAAACCATAAAATATCCAGGTCATAAAGACCATGATATCTGCAAGCATATCAAAAGAACCGGTGATGATAAACATGCATATCCAGACACAATGCAGTACCAATGCATTACCCGGTGTTTGAAATCTTTTATGCTCTTTTCCTGCCCAAGGTAAAAAGACTTTATCTTTTCCCATTGCATAGGTAACTCTTGCGGTGGCCAAGGTATTACCATTGATAGCTCCCAGCGTACAGATCACTATCAATGCAGCAATGACGGCACCAGCCATACTACCCATTGCAATCGTCATTGCATCCGATGCAACTAAAGACGATGTTGCAATACTTTCTACCGGCATTACATATAGATATGCCTGATTAACCAAAACATAAATAACTATGCAGGTTAACACACCTGTAAAAAGACTTTTGGGAATGTTCTTCTGCGGTTGCTTTATTTCACCAGCAACAAACGTAATATTGATCCATCCGTCATAGGCAAAAAAAGCACCTGAAAGAGCCGCCATAATACCTGCTAATAAAGCTCCGTTTTGTTTTGGATTTTCAGCAGTAACAAAATTTTGGATACTGCCATTTCCAGAAAAGAAAATTCCAAAAACTAACAATACCAGAGCGGCCACTTTTATAAATGTTGAAACAACCTGAAATACACTCCCTGCTTTTGTGCTTAAATAATTAATAGCGGAGAATAGTATTACCAAAAGAATAGCCAGTGATTTTACACCTAAATTTTCGAGAGGAAATAAATCGCCTATAAAAGGAATATGCCAGATAACTGATTGTTCGGTAATTGTATCCAGTCTTGGCAAATGCAAAAAATAATCAGCATACTGTGCGCAGACAAATGATATAGCAGCAATGGCCGTTGTATTGATAACAGAAAAAGCTGCCCATCCGTAGAGGTAACCTACAAAATCGCCAAACATTTTACGGAAATAAACATAAAGCCCTCCCGTTTCGGGAATCATAGCACCAAGCTCTGCATAGATCAGTGCACCAAATAAAGAAAAAATTCCTGCTATGATCCAGATTATTGTCAACCAGATTGGAGAGCCTAATTGTGCAGCCATACTGGCTGGTTTCATAAAAACGCCAGAACCAATTACACTCCCGATGATGATAGCAGTGGCAGACCAGAATCCGATTTTTTTGGTGAGGGAATTTGAAGTGGTGGTCATATAGAACAGGAAGATAAAGAAAATGCCCCATCTTTCGACGAGGCATTAGAATAACATGTGGAATAACTGCTATTTATATAATTCCACTCTTGTTGCTTTTACTCTCTCATCTACCAGGTACTCATCAAAGGTTGTTAACCTGTCGATGATACCATTCGGTGTTAATTCAATTACACGGTTAGCAACAGTTTGCATAAAAGTATGGTCATGACTGGTTAGTAAAATGATGCCTTTGTAATCTGTACACTGTTCGTTGAAGGCCTGTATACTTTCCAGGTCAAGATGATTTGTTGGTTGATCCAATAAAATAACATTGGGGCTTTGCAACATCATCCTGCTAAGCATGCAACGAACTTTTTCACCGCCACTCAGCACATCTGTTTTTTTCATTACATCATCGCCACTAAATAACATTTTACCAAGAAACCCTCTAAGAAATGGTTCGTCAACATCCGTTTCATGTGGTGGTACATATTGACGCAGCCAATCCATCAGGTTATCTTTTCCATTAAAGAATTCATCATTTTCCTGTGGTAAATAGGCATGAGTTACAGTAGTGCCCCACTCATATGAGCCACTATCGGCAACTTCTTCGGCTGTTATAATATTAAAGAAAGCTGTAATCGCCAACGGGTCACGGCTTAATAAAGCGATCTTGTCTCCTTTATTTACAGTAAAAGTCACTTTGTTAAATAATACTCTTCCGTCAACTGATTTCTTTAGCTTCTCTACATTCAAAATCTGATTGCCAACTTCTCTTAATTGCTGAAAAATAATACCCGGATATTTTCTGTAACTGGGTTCTATTTCTTCAATAGATAATTTTTCCAACGCTTTTTTCCGTGAAGTAGCCTGTTTACTCTTACTTGCATTGGCACTGAAACGGGCAATAAAATCTATCAACGCCTGACGTTTATCTTCCGTCTTTTTGTTCTTATCGCTTACCTGGCGGGCCATTAATTGAGAAGACTCGTACCAGAAAGAATAGTTGCCGGTAAATATTTTAATTTTCTGACGGTCAACATCAGTTACATGAGTACATACTGCATCTAAGAAGTGACGGTCGTGACTTACTACCAATACCACATTTTCATAATCCGCCAGAAAATTCTCTAACCAACTAATTGTTTCAATATCCAATCCGTTGGTAGGTTCATCGAGTAATAGAATATCTGGATTTCCAAAAATGGCTTGTGCCAGTAATACCCTTACTTTAAGATTCGAAGGAATATCTTTCATTAATGACTGGTGATATTCTTCGGTTACTCCAAGTTGCCCTAGTAATGTTGCCGCATCACTTTCTGCAGTATAGCCACCAATTTCACCAAATTCGGCTTCCAGTTCACCAGCTCTCATTCCATCCTCTTCGGTAAAATCGGCCAACGCATAAATCGTCTCTCTTTCTTTTGCAATAGCCCATAGTTTACTGTGACCCATCATCACGGTATTCAGCACAAGCTCTTCATCAAACTGAAATTGGTTTTGTTTTAAAACAGCTAACCTTTCACCGGGAGTTATTTCTACCGATCCCTTATTAGGTTCAATTTCACCACTCAAAATTTTAAGGAAAGTACTTTTCCCGGCACCGTTCGCACCTATCACACCATAGCAGTTCCCCTTAATGAAATTCAGGTTCACTTCTTCAAATAATACCCGTTTACCGTAAGCCAGTTTTAAATCTTTTACACTTATCATCCGCTTTATTAATTTAAGGCTGCAAAGGTAAGCTAAAACACTTTCTGACAAGTATAGAAAATGAAAAGTCCCGTTCCAACAATTATTGAAACGGGACTTAAAAATTCGGCAAGTATTTTTTATCGAATATGAACTTTGCCTTCAGCCAATTTTTTTCCAGTAGCATCACCTATAACAACAAAATAGAGCCCTCTTGCTGCTTTTTCCAAATTAATATTCAGTAAAGTGTATGGCCCAGAAATGGGAAACTCCGCATTGTATACAGAAGCTCCTTTAGAATCATATATAGCTATTTTCCTTTTTGTGCTTGTCCCTTCGCTATTAAAATACGATACAGTAAATCTTCCATCATTAGGCGAAGGAAAGATGAATAACTTACTGCTTTCAATTGCATCAATAGTGACAATGGCTGATTGGTTTGAACAAACCAGTGAAGAATTACTAAATGTTTCCTGAATGAAGATCTGGTAAGAGCCGGTTGTTCCAATATTTACAACATACGTATTTCCGGTAATTGCCGGTGAAGATGCAGCTCCATTATACTGCCAGTTTGTAGTTATTACTCCGCCTGTTGTAGCACTCGGGGTCGCCGTTAATGTTGTTGTTTGCCCCGGCAATAAACTCGTAAGTGGTGAGGCAGTTAAACTTACTGTTGGTAGTTGACGAACAGTTAATAGTGCAGAAGCAGAATTCGTTGGCGTAGAACAAGCTGCATTTGATAATTTACTCCGGTACAAGTAAGAATTCATTGAAGTAACAGCAGCAGTAATATTTAAAGTGGGAGTTGTTGCTCCACTGTAAATTCCGCCATTTGGAATATCAGTATATGAAGAGCCTCCGTTGGTACTAACCTGCCATTGATAATTTATTGGCTGGGTGCTATTTCCAGTAACTGAAAAACTTGTATTACTTCCTGAACAAATTGTTTTATCGGTAGGTTGCGTTGAAATAGTTACCGGGCTAATTACAGTTAGTGTAGCTGCTGCAGATGTTGATGGAGACGCACAGACAGCGCCAACCACACTTCTATACATGTATCCATTCATTGCGGCCGTTACACCAGTTGCAGTATAACTGGCACTCATAGCCCCAGAAATATCACTGTAACTACCACCACCATTTGTACTGACCTGCCATTGATAATTGGAAGCCCCTGTTGCAGTTACACTAAATGTAGCATTTGATCCTGCACAAAGTGTTATGTTGTCTGGATTCATTGTTATTACCGGACTTGCAGGAATACTGATAGTATAAACAAGGTTTCTTACCTGCGTTGTAGCCCCTGCTGATGTACCGGTTACCACTATTGTATAATCACCTGCGGCCAGTGTATTAGTTCCGTTCAAAGTAACAGTTACATTGCTGCCACCTGCTACCGGATTTTGAGAAAAAGAAACCGTAGTACCAACAGGATTACCACTTGCCGACAATGAAATGGGATTAGCAAGATTACAAGCACTATTTCCTAATACAATGGACATACTTGGCGGAACAGGGCAGGAAGAAATTGCAGGTGATGGATTTGAAAAAGCAAATCCTGCCTGAATCGTAAAGTTTGCATTTGAAATATCGAAAAAGATATTTCCGATTGCTTCTATTTTAATTCTTGCAATCGTATTTGTTGGGATACAAGGAATAGCCAATATTTCTGATCCGTCATTTGGAGTACTGGCTGCAAGAATAGTCGGATAATTCTGACCACCATCTGTCGATAAAGTTATCTTAACATTAGTAACATTAAATGGAGCAGCATTAGTTCCGGCATTGTTCCATGTAATTGTTTGTGTAGTTCCACCTGGAAAACTTTCTCCACCGTTGGGAGATGTTACAGCAAAGGGTGTTGTACCTGCTGCATTAACAATAAATGGAGTTGAAGTCTGGCAGCCTAAAGTTCCGCTTGAGGCTACTCCACCGCCTCCGGCACGGTTATCCCTCACTGTTAATCTGAAATTCATGGCCCTTGCAACAGCGGGTAATGTTTCCCCTTTTAATCCACCCAAAGTTGCAGGTGGATTGGCAGGATAGCCTGCTAATATTACAGCCATATCCGGAAATGTTCTGTCACCCGTAGTTTTTGGAATTCTCGATTTAAATAGAGGTGCTGTTGTGCTAGTGGCTCCACTGTTCCAAGCTCCACCAGGACCTAAATCCATTTCTTCCCAACTGTAAGTCAGCGGATCTCCATTAGCATCAGAGGCAGTTCCACTTAAAGTAAATGGTGTGCTAATAGGTATTGTTACACCATTGTTAGGCAAGGCATTTATAATTGGTAAAGCATTCCCCGTCGGAGAAGAAACAGCACAGTCAGCAGCAAACATCCGATTACTGATCTGATCAAAACTTATTGCATGAAAAAAAGGGTCACTATTGTTTTGAATATTATCAGATCCACAAATACCTGCATATCCCTGTATTGTAGTACCACTTCCTACTTCATAGGCTTGACCTGCACTTCTGTTTCCACCACCGCAGCTACTGGTTACACTATTAAATGTATGGCTTCCCCCATATTGATGTCCCATTTCATGAGCTACATAATCTATATAAAAAGGATCCCCAACCGGATTTGTTAACCCTGTTACTCCCCGAGCCTTATTTGGATTGCTACAAACTGAATTTAAAGATGCAACTCCCCCCCCGCCAGTACTGAATACATGACCTATATCATAATTAGCATTCCCAATGACATTATCAATATTGGTCTGATTTTCACTTAACATTGTAACTCCATTAGTATTTGAATATGGATCAGTTCCTCCATTCAGATAAATAAGCAAGTCATTATTTGCAATTAATTGCAATCTTGCTGATACTTCATTTTCATAAACACCGGTTACTCTGTTAACCGCAGTCAGCATTGCAGCAGCAACACCCGGCACTGTTGGTGTCGGTCCATTTACTGCAACAGCATATTCACCTGTACATGCCAACGCTAAACGATATGTTCTTAATGAAGTTCCCAAACATGCAGCAGCTGTTCTATTACCTACTGGGTCAGGGAAATCTAATGATAAACTTTCGTCCACATTACAAACAAATTTAGAAGGGGAAACAGCATTGCGGGCAAAATAACTTATATAATTATCTAAATCTCCATTTGCAAAAGGGTCGATAAAAATCCGGCCTGTTTTTGCAGATAATACTTGTCCGTGAAATCCTGTATAAGGATTAAAATCAAATCTGATAGTAGCATAAGGATCATCAATTCCCTGACCAAGAAATTGTTTCATATCAGGAAACTTGGCGGCCAATGCAGGCTCCATAATATTACTTTCCCAGACATGAAATCTGGCCATTGAGCCATCGGGCATTGGTAAAGAAATGACAGGTGTGTTACCTCTGTTGTAAAGCACACTGCTTTCAGAAGGTAATGTCCATAAAAAGCTTTTCATTGCCTGAACATCCATTGTTGATGATCTGAATTTTTGAGGGATTATTACTCTCTCCCCAGTAGACTGCATGGATTTGTTTTCACCCGCATCCTGAAAAAAACGATTTTGAGCAAAAACAGCATTCGTAAGGGTAATAAGCAAAAGAGTAAATAAAGAAAATTTGTAGATTTTTCTCATAAACGTTTTTTAAGTAATAAAGTGAGTTGGAGAATCCGCAAATGAATTCAAGGGTTCAGAGCCAACTTAACGTTATAAAAATACGCAAAAAACAACTTATTATTTTTCAATAATATCCACAAAAAAGCCCCGCCTCTCAATGAGACGGGACTTTAGATTATAAATTATACTAACAAGCTTAATAACCCATTCCACCCATATCAGGTGCACCATGTGCATGTGGAGCGTCTTCTTTCTTTGGCTTATCAGCAACTACAGCTTCGGTAGTCAATAACATACCTGCAATTGAAGCAGCATTCTCTAATGCTACACGGCTAACTTTTGTTGGGTCTATAACACCAGCCTTGAACATATTCTCATATACTTCAGTACGGGCATTAAAACCAAAATCAGCTTTCCCTTCTTTTATTCTCTGAACAACGATAGAACCATCTATTCCAGCATTTGCTGTAAGAATACGGATTGGCTCTTCCAATGCACGGCGAACGATGGCCATACCTGTTTGCTCATCAGCAATCTGTCCTTTTACTTTTGCATCAAGACTTGATATTGCACGGATATAAGCTACACCACCACCAGGTACAATTCCTTCTTCAACCGCAGCTCTTGTTGCATGTAATGCATCATCAACACGGTCTTTCTTTTCTTTCATTTCCATTTCAGTAGCTGCACCAATATAAAGAACAGCAACACCACCTGCTAACTTAGCCAGACGTTCCTGTAATTTTTCTTTATCGTAATCAGAAGTGGTATTTTCTACCTGAGCTTTGATCTGATTAACTCTTGAAGTGATATCCGCTTTCTTTCCTTTGCCGCCAACAATAGTAGTGTTGTCTTTGTCGATAGTAACTGAAGCAGCCTGACCTAAAGAGGTTAAATCAGCACTTTCTAATTTGTGACCTAATTCTTCGCTGATTACCGTACCGGCAGTCAGTATAGCAATATCAGTCAACATTTCTTTTCTTCTGTCACCAAAGCCAGGAGCTTTAACAGCTGCAACTTTGATAGTACCACGAAGTTTGTTTACAACCAATGTTGCCAATGCTTCGCCTTCCAGATCTTCAGCAATAATCAATAACGGACGGCCACTCTGAGCAACTTTCTCCAGGATATGAAGAATGTCTTTCATTGCAGAAACCTTCTTATCATATATTAAGATATAAGGGTTCTCCAATTCAGCCTGCATTTTTTCGCTGTTGGTAACGAAATAGGGAGACACATAACCACGGTCAAACTGCATACCTTCTACTACATCAACCGTAGTGTCAGTACCTTTTGCTTCTTCTACAGTAATAACACCTTCTTTACCCACTTTTGCAAAAGCTTCCGCAATCAGCTTTCCGATTGTTTCATCATTGTTGGCAGAAATAGAAGCTACCTGCTGAATTTTTTTACTATCGTTGCCAACAGTCTGGCTTTGACTTTTCAGATTTTCTACGACCAAAGAAACAGCTTTATCGATTCCTCTTTTCAGATCCATTGGATTGGCACCTGCTGCTACCATTTTCAGACCTTCACTGATGATTGATTGTGCCAATACGGTAGCAGTAGTAGTCCCATCACCTGCAATATCTGCAGTTTTAGAAGCTACTTCTTTTACCATCTGTGCACCCATGTTTTCAATCGGGTCTTCCAGTTCAATTTCTTTTGCTACGGTAACACCATCTTTTGTTACCTGTGGTGCTCCAAACTTTTTCTCTATAACTACGTTACGACCTTTTGGGCCTAATGTTACCTTAACTGCGTTGGCAAGTGTATCAACGCCTTTTTTCATTTTATTTCTTGCTTCAATATCGAAGAAGATTTGTTTTGCCATGATATTTAATGCCCCTATCCCCTAAAGGGGGATTAAAACCTGTAGGGCTTACAGGGTTTTATTTTTTAGAAAAATATTATTAACAAGAACTTTTTTTCTCCCCTTTAGGGGATGGGGACATTACACTATCGCCAGAATATCTGACTCTCTCATGATAAGATAATCCTGTCCGTCTATCTGAATCTCAGTTCCTGCATACTTACCATACAATACTGTATTGCCAGCTTTTACTGTTACAGGTTCATCTTTTTTACCCGGCCCTGCAGCAACAACAGTTCCACGTTGAGGTTTTTCTTTTGCTGTATCCGGGATGATGATTCCACCGGATGATTTTTCTTCGGCAGCGTCCGCCTTTACAATTACTCTGTCATGCAGTGGAGTAACGCTTACTTTTTTTGCCATAATTGTATTGATTTTGTTTTTTATTGAATAATTAATTCCACATATTTTGTGGTTGGCAAAGGTACAGCGAATAATATGCCGATTGTGTAAGAACGGAAAAAATTACAGGTATAAAGATCGTTTGAAAGGATTTAACCTCAAATGGCAGCAATATTTTCGGTCAATAATGTCAAAATATCATAAATAGCTCTTTTACTGAAGTTATTAGTATTGATTTTGTATAGCTATGTCTATAATCTTAAAAATGATACCATGAATCCATATCTTCGCAGCCCAAACAGTTCTTATATCAAATGATTAGCAGAAGAAATATCCGGGTTAAAGTAATGCAGACCATTTACACGGTTTCCTCCCTTGAAATTGATAAAAAAAGTACAGAAGCACAAAAGGTATTACAAAAACATATAGATCAATCCCGATCTTTACTTGTTTATCTTATTTATTTTTTAACGGAAGTAATCCGATACGCTGAAAAAGATGCACATCAAAAAGCATCAAAACACTTACCTACTGCCGAAGACCTCAGCACCAATACAAAAATTGCCGGTAATGAATTACTCTGGAAAATATTGGAGGATCCTGCTTTAAAAGAGCAATTTGCAACAGACAAACCGGAACTAAGTACAGATAAAGAGTTCATAAAAAAAGTCTATCTGACATTGAAAGACACTTCAGATTATAAAACGTATATATCTTCAGCATCTAGAGAGAAAAAAGAGGAAAGCAAAATCATTGAATTTATTTTAAATGACCTCATGCTTGCCAGCGAATCATTTGTATCGCATATTGAAGAAAATTTTTCGAATTGGGATGATGATGGAGAAATGGTAATACAATTTCTTGTGGGCTATTTAGAAAAGCCTGGTTCTATTAATTTTAACCAGATGATGTCGAAAGACAAAGCAGATTTTGCCACAGGCTTGCTGGAAACAGTTTTGGAAAAAAATGATATGTTACAGGAACTCATAAAACCAAAATTAAAAAATTGGGACCCGGAACGTATTGCTGTGCTGGATATGATAATGATGAAAATGGGAGTAACTGAATTTTTATTTTTTGAAACTATTCCGCCAAAAGTGACCATCAATGAATATATTGACCTTGCCAAAGATTACAGCACACAGCAGAGTGGTCAATTCGTAAACGGAATTCTGGATAATATTCATAAAGAACTGGTTCTGCAAGGAAAAATGCAAAAAGTTGAATATAAAAAAGGATGACCCACATTAAGCCAGCTTTTGAGTTATTTTGTCAGGCAATCAACTAAGCTTTACATTTGCAATTCTAAAAAAGTTTTCGGATGAAAAAAGCAATATTTATTTTATGTGTAACTGCAGGATTTTTTGCCTGTACGTCTTCCGATAAAAAATCAAGCGACGTAGGTAATAATCCTGACAGCACCATGCAGGCTGAAAAGGCAGAGATGATGAATGATACAGCCAATTACACCACTTTACAATGGCTCGACTCTACATTCCTCTCTATGGGAACTGTAAATGAAGGGGCACAAGTGGAAGTTTCATTTCGCTTTAAAAACACTGGTAACAAACCTTTGGTCATTGCAAACGTAACCGCCAGTTGCGGATGTACCATTCCTGAAACGCCACAGCAACCCTTTGCACCAGGTGAAGAAGGTGTAATAAAAGCAAAGTTTGACAGCAAAGGCCGTTTGGGTGAAAACAGAAAGCATATTAGTGTAGATGCTAATACAACACCTTCCCGTGCACATG
This sequence comes from Chitinophagales bacterium, assembly GCA_038257235.1. Taxonomy (GTDB): domain Bacteria; phylum Bacteroidota; class Bacteroidia; order Chitinophagales; family Chitinophagaceae; genus JJ008. Next base: position 10,280 of record JBBSJN010000005.1, on the reverse strand, counting down.
ATCTTGAGTTTACAGTCGATGTAAAAAAATAATTTCTAAAGTTTAGTAGCCATTTAAAAAAAACAAACATGAAGACTCGCATCAATTATCTTACAGCAATTACTCTTTTACTGTTTCTTTCCTCTTGTACACCCCCGGGTGGCGAAGCAGGAAAAAGTGGTGGTACTGGTGGCACTATTCAATTAGTATTTCTTGGTTTAATGATCTTGGTTTTCTGGATGTTCTTTATACGTCCGCAAGCCAAGAGAGCAAAAAATCAGAAGTCTTTCATTGAGAACCTTGGTAAAGGCGATAAGATTGTTACAATTGCCGGTATACACGGAACTATCAATAAGAACAACGAAGATGGTACTTTGAATATTGAAGTAAGCCCAGGCAGTTATTTAAAGATTGAAAAAAGTGCAATCAGTATGGATTGGACATCCGCTTTGAATAAGCCTGTAACTGATAAGAAATAATATTTTACCTCTTAAAGCAAATTCCAAATTTCACAAGGACAACAGTTTCTTGTATGAAATTTGGAATTTGTATTTTGTGCAGGAATTAATCAATATGTTGAAAATCGGACTTACTGGTGGAATAGGAAGTGGAAAAACAACTGTTGCCAAAGTTTTTGAAACATTGGGAATCCCCGTTTACTATGCTGACGATGCAACAAAACGATTAATGAATTCTAACAATGCATTAAAAGCATTAATAATTCAACACTTTGGCGAAGCTTCTTATACAAACGGAGCGTTAAACAGAAAACATATCGCTGATATTGTATTTAACAATAAAGAAAAATTAGCCTTACTCAATTCAATCACTCATCCGGCTACCATTGAAGATGCTAATGAATGGATTCAACAACAAACCTCCCCTTATATCATTAAAGAAGCTGCCTTGCTTTTTGAAACGGAAGCTGCAAAACATCTTGATTATTTTATTGGCGTAAGTGCTCCCTTGGAAATTCGTATTAAAAGAGTGATGAACAGAGATAATTTATCTGAAGCAGAAGTTATGAATCGTATCAATAGACAAATGGATGAAGAAGAGAAAATGAAACGCTGCGATTTTATTATTACCAATAATGACGAAGAACTGGTAATCCCGCAGGTTTTGAGTACCCATGAAAAAATCATCTCCAAGGTTATTAAAAAAGAAAAATAATTATTATTTCAGCTTTGCCAATGCTGTCTTGATCCTCTTCCACCCTTCTTCAATTTTTTCCATACTGTTGGCAAAAGAGAAACGAACACATTTGGGTTCGCCAAAAGCATCACCCATTACGGAAGAAACATATGCAACATTCAACAGATACATACATAAATCAGATGCATTGGTTATTGTGTATTCACCATCAGACTTACCATAGTAGTAACTGACATCTGGAAAAATATAAAAAGCTCCATCCGGTTCGGGGCATGTAATGCCGGGAATTTCTTTTACAAGTTCCAATACTCTTGCTTTTCTTCTTGCAAACTCTTTAGTCATCTCCATAGAAGGACGCAAATCTGTTGTCAATGCAACAACAGCTGCTTTTTGTGTGATTGAATTGGTGCCACTTGTAAATTGTCCCTGCACTTTTTCACATGCTTTTGCTATTTCGGGATTGGCAGCAATGTACCCTAAACGCCAACCCGTCATCGCAAATCCTTTACTTAAACCGTTGATGATTATTACACGGTCTTTTATTTCATCGAACTGCGCAATGCTTTCATGCTTTCCAACGAAGTTGATATATTCATAAATTTCATCTGCCATGATGAAAACACCCGGATGCTTTTTAAATACCGCCACCAGACCTTTCAGTTCTTCTTTAGTGTATACAGATCCGCTGGGATTACATGGTGATGAAAAAAGAAAAACTTTTGTTTTAGGTGTAATAGCAGCTTCTAATTGCGCAGGTGTGATTTTAAATTTTTGTTCAGCAGAACTTTTTATTTCAACCACTTTCCCTCTTGTTATTTTTACCAGTTCGCTATATGTAACCCAATAGGGTGTTGGGATAATCACTTCATCGCCATCATCAACCAGTGCAAGCATTGTATTGGCAAGACTTTGCTTTGCTCCTGTGGAAGCAACAATGTTTTCAGGTTTATAATCAAGATTATTATCTCGTTTCAATTTGCTGCAAATTGCTTCTCGTAAATCAAGAAAACCCGGCACAGGTGTATAATGACTCCAGTTATCATTAATAGCTTTTATAGCAGCTTCCTTAATATGTTGAGGTGTATCAAAATCCGGTTCACCAAGGCTAAGGTCAATTACATCCACACCTTTTGCTCTTAACTCACGGCCAAGTTTTGCCATTTTTAATGTTTCCGGTTCGTTGAAGCGATCTAAAAAAGAAGATAACTGCATGTCAGTTGTTTTAGTTTTAAATGTTTTGGAAATATAGCATGGCGAGCAGCCGCAAAAGTAAGAATTTGAAGATAAGTCTATTAAATTTATTCAATATAATTAAACCTGAAGGCAGTAAGAACAGGTTGCTTTTTACGAACTCTTTTTAGTTCATATTCATAAATCACTTTTCCAAGATTTTTTAAGAAAGGAAATCCTACAGTTTCATAATCATATTTATCATCATTGAAAACTCCATCGCTGTTGCAATAGATTGTTGCACTTAAAAAGAATTCAATATTATTTTTAAAATCAGCGACATAAACAGCGTCAGTTAAAAAACCATAAGCATTACCAACTTTATTAAAAACTCTTACTTCAGGAATTGATGCTCCTTTTTCTTTTCCATAAAGTAAAAACTTTGCATAGGTGTCCCAATACTCAGTTGCTTTATAAACAGGGCTTGCAGATTCGATTGGTTGCATTGACATATACTTTCGCAAAAACTCATAATCATCCTTTGTCAGGTTGAACTGCTTGTTATCATCAACTGATGCTGGATAGATGATACTTCTTACTATCATATGTAAATCCTGTAAAGACAAACGATTCTTTTGAGAAAAATCGAATGGTTCATTAACCAGCTTATCACTGCTCATGTACCCTTTACCCATTTTGGTATTTCTGTCTGCATATTTCATCTTACTGCTTTCAGCAGATTTCGAATAAATAAGCTTCCTCGTTTTATCTAAAAATTTAATAGGATTTGTATGCCTGTTCTGTTCTTCCGTCAAACTGATGCTTAGCCTGTGAATGATCTGCACATCAGTGTATCCCATTTTATGCAAAGTCTTGTTGATGTATTCCTGTCCTAAAAATTCATACAGCCTGTTAAAAGCATCATTATCGCTAACAAGCAGTATTTTTTTAATATAATGAGCAATCGTTGGCCTGCCATCCGCCGCTGTTGAATCATTATAAACCTCAGTTTGTCCAAAACCGGAATTTCCCGTAATCATAGTCGTATGCTTGTCCAATCCGGCGATCTTCAGCTCATTCAGCTTTTGAAGAGCAAGAATGGCCACCGGTAGTTTAACGGTTGATGCAGGATAGAAATAGTTGCCGGAATTTAGATTAAACTCATGGTCCGTAAAGTCAGATTTCTTTTTATTGAGCCTGTCAACCTGCGAATAAATGATTTGAATTTTCAGGTTTTCTGCATTTGGCAGAATTGAAGAGAAATATTGAGGATATTTCTGTAAGATATTGCTAATGAAAGTATCAGATGTAATGTTCATTGTAGAAATCTTATTTATATATTCATTTTCAGGTAAAATAAGCTGGTGTTTATTTTCAGAAGCCATTTGTGGTAATTCAGACAATCCGAAGTACAAAAAGACAATCAATAATCCGGTTTTAAATACAGTATTCATAATCCTTCGAAGTTAGTGTTTGTCCTCAGTTAAGTTTTTAGAAATCAAGGGGCAAGAGCCACTTTTTTGTTGGTTCGAATTAATCCGAAACTGCTATCTTTGCCGTCCTTAAAATTTATGTATAGCCTTTCCCATCTTCAAATTGAGCATGGCCAGGGCTAAATCATGTAAATCAATCAACGTATGCAACTGAAAGGTTTGGTTCGCTTTTTCACAATTCTACTGATCGTTTATTCGCTTTACCAATTATCTTTTACCTGGTTCGTAAAGAATCATGAAAAGAAAATGGAAGCCAGTGCAAAAAGCTATGTAAAGAAAACTTACGAGAGTGCCCTGGATAAATTTCCCGGTAACAAAGATTCTCAATTAGTGTACCAGGAGTTTTTAGACAAAGAATATAACGAACGTCTGAAAAGGTTACTGGACAGCACAAAAGATGTTACTGTTACTTACGGTATCAATGGTGCAGTGAGTTATCAAAAAGCGAAAGAAGAAGAATTAAATCTTGGTCTGGATCTGCAAGGTGGAATGAACGTAACAATGGAAGTGGAAATGACAGGCTTGATAAGATCCCTGTCAAATAACTCTAAAGACCCTAATTTTTCTGCAGCCATAGTAAATGCAGATAAAAGAAAGGCTAACAGTGGTGATGATTTTGTTACCCTCTTTATCAGTGAATACAGAAAGCTGGAAAAAGACAGACCATTGGCTACTTTGTTTGCTGCTGCAAGTAATGGTGAAATTGACATAAAATCACCAGATAGCAGAGTTGAAAGCTATATCCGTAAAAGTGCTGATGATGCTTTTGACAGAACATTCAAAGTATTACGTACCCGTATTGACCAGTTTGGTGTGGCCCAACCCAATATCAATCCTAATAAATCAAAAGGAACGATTGAAGTTGAATTGCCAGGTATCAAAGACAAAGAGAGAGTTAGAAAATATTTGCAGAGTACTGCTAATTTACAATTCTGGGAACTATACACTTTGCAAGATGCAAACTATGGTTCGGGATGGCAGCGGTTTATTGATGCTTTCAATATAAAATATGGCGGAGCAAAAGATACTACTGCAAAAGTTGACACTGCGGCGAAGCCCGATACAGCTGGAAATACAATAGCAAAAACTGATACAAGTAAAACAAAAGGCCTTGCTGACGAATTAACAACCGGAGATAACACTGATACAACCGGAAAAACAGCTGGTCTTGACAATTCGACTGTTTCGATAGAAAAATATATTCAATTTTTTCAACCGGGCAGAAATGAAAAAGGTGAGATTTCTTATCCTGCTGCGATTGGTTCAATACAAATAAAAGATTCTTCTTTATTCCGTGAGTACCTGACTGAGTTCAGGGCAAACTTTCCATCAGATGTAGTTTTTGCCTACGGTATTGCTGAAAAAGATGCAAAAGGAAGGTCTGGAAAAACTATTCCTCTGTATGCATTAAAAACATATGGCCGCCCAACTGCTAAATTAGAGGGTGATGCCATTTCCAATGCAAGCCAGGACTTTGACCAATATGGCAAAGTAGAGATACGTATGGATATGAAAAGTTTTGGCGCCGCAATCTGGAAGAAAATGACAGAAGAAGCTGCTGGCGATCCAAACACTCAGTCAGATAATAAACCAATCGCTATCGTATTGGATAATATTGTTTATTCTGCACCAACTGTTATCACTCCTATTCCAAACGGAACATCAACCATTTCTGGTGGCTATACACAACAGGAAGCCCAGGATTTAGCAAATATTCTTAAAGCCGGTAAATTACCTGCGCCTGCAAAAATTGTTCAGGAGCAACAAGTAGGTCCAACACTTGGTAAAGATGCAATCCAAGGTGGTTCTATGGCCTTCTTAATCTCTTTCATTGTTATCTTCTTACTGATGTTGGTTTATTACAACACCAGTGGATGGATCGCTAATATTGCTTTGATTTTAAATTTATTGTTTACAGTGGGTGTACTGGCAGGCCTTGGAGCTACTTTAACAGCACCTGGTATTGCCGGTTTGGTATTAACTATCGGTATGGCCGTGGATACCAACGTAATTATTTACGAACGTATCAAGGAAGAATTATCAAAAGGTAAAGGTTATATACCTGCCATTAATGAAGGTTATAAACGTTCATTGCCTCCAGTATTGGATGCCCACGTTACAACTTTATTAACCGCCTTTATCTTGTTTTCCTTTGGTCTTGGGCCTGTAAAAGGATTTGCGACAACTCAGATCATTGGTCTTTTACTCTCTTTATTCTGTGGTATTCTGGTTAGCCGTTGGGTTACAGAATGGTTTACAAGTAAGAAACGTCACTTAGAATATTTCACTGGTGTATCCAAAAAAGTTTTCAGACATGCTAAATATAAATTTATTGAATACCGTAAGTATGCTTATGTGGTTTCTATGATTGTATTGGCATTAGGTATCGCTTCTTATTTTAATGGTTACGATCAAGGTGTGGAATTCAGCGGAGGAAGAAGTTATACTGTTCAGTTTCCGGTAAAAGTGGATGTTGAAAAAGTGCGGACAGAACTGACAGCAACTTTCGAAGGAGAAAATCCAATCATTAAAACCATTGGAGACAATACGACATTGGATATTACCACGGCTTACAGAATTAAAGAAAATGTGCAGGGTATTGACTCCGTAGTTGAAAGAAAACTATATGATGGACTTAAGTCTTATTTCCCGGCAAATATGAGTTATGAGAAATTCAGTGCTGGTGAAAATAATACGGGTAAGATGGGTTCGAAAAAAGTACTACCTACAATATCTGATGATTTGAAGGCTGGTGCCGTGAAAGCAACGATCTTCGCCATCCTTGCTATTTTCCTGTACATCTTCATCCGTTTCCGCGATTGGAGGTATTCATTAGGAACTATTGTAGCCTTGCTGCACGACGTATTGGTAACATTGGCTGTGTTCTCTTTTGCCAGAGGCATAGTTCCCTTCCCACTTGAGATTGACCAGCACTTCATTGCGGCAATTCTTACGGTAATTGGTTTCTCAATGAACGATACGGTAATTGTATTTGACCGTATCCGTGAAGACAGCAGGCTAATGCCAAATGCTCCAAGAGCTGAAGTTATCAACCGTGCCATTAATGAAACTTTAAGTCGTACCATCATGACTTCGTTAACTGTATTCCTTACTATCCTGATCCTCTTCCTTGTGGGTGGACAGGTAACCAAAGGATTTGCGTTTGCCATGTTGATTGGTGTTATCACTGGTACTTATTCATCCATCTTTGTGGCGGCTCCGATTCTTGTTGACTTAGGTAAAAAAGGTCCATTGGGAAGATCGTTCTCCAGAGACAAGAAAAAACCTCCGACAGTATCTTAAACAAACAAGTTCTACATAGTAAACCTGCAGTTAATCGCTGCAGGTTTTTTTATGCCTGTTTTAATTCTTAAAGACACAAAAAAAGTCTCCGGCATAGCCAGAGACTTTAACTTAACAAGGATATTATCTTATTTGATTTTTAACACAGGTTTCAATTGATAATTACCGTTTCCTACCTGATGAATTGAAAGAGCAGCATCAAAGTCGATCAATAAAGAATCCAGCGAACCATTTAGTTTTTTATTCACTTTGATTTTTAATCCGGACTCAGCACCACTTGGAATGGTAAGGGGATATACAATACCATTCACTTTTATTGTATTATCCGTACCCAGTATAAATCTTATTTCTTTTACCACATCAGATGGGATAGTACCAACTGCCAGCAAGGTATCAACACCATTCTGCAAGCCTAGCAAATTATATACTCCTGCATAGGTATCAAGGTTTGTCCAGCCACTGATTGAATCTTCTTTGTACTTAACTCTTACCTGTTGAATATCTATATTCACTTCTTCAGCAGCAACCGGATTATCTGTTAATCTTACTTTTAACGTAGTATTCCCGGATGAATTTTCTTTTGAGCAGGAAAGCAGAACAATGCCTGTAATAAAACTAAAAACAATTGATGTAAGGATTACTTTTTTCATAATACGAGTATTTTTCTCAAACACTCAAAAAACTATGCCAGAAAGACCTTTAAGGCCAATTAAGTGGAGTATTTATTCACAATCTGAGATTATTCAGCAGGAGAATAGACAAATGCCCCTGTAATTTTCAGATCAGACTTGTTTCTGGTAAATAAGATTATCTCCCAGTTTGAATTAGCAAGCCCTTCCGGAAATGTAAAAGTTGTTTCATTCGTTTCATTTAATGCCTGGCTTTTAAAATTTCTCACCACATTGGTATGAGATAGTTTTGCCCCTCTGTTCTCCCCTGCTTTTATGTCCATCGTTGCACTCTTTTGTATTAAGGCCACTTCCAGCGTTTGTTTATTTAATTCACCTTCAGCATGACTTGTTATTTTTATTTTACTTCCATCTCTTATCAGGTTTTCAACCGTTAATTGAATACTGCTGTTTTCTTTCAATGCCTTTTTAATAGCTGCTTCTGCTTTTCTCCGGTCACTTCCTACCATTTCATACTCACCATTTACCACAAGCTGTGGTGTGTAAACTCCATCATTCTTGAAAAGCTGGCCATATACTCTTTGTCTGTCAGAAAATTCTGCACTGCTGAATGGATCTTTCCATCCTAATCTGTTCCAGTAATCTACATGAAATGAAAGTGGAATTACCGCAGCATCTAAACTGGCTAACTGTCCCAATAAATTATCTGCCGGCGGGCAACTTGAACAGCCTTCCGAAGTAAATAATTCCAGTACAACAACGGGAGCAAATTTACCTTCCAATGCTATTTCGGGTTTAGCTTCTTTATTTTTTGTTGTATTACTACATGCAAGGCTGAGAATACCTGCGGAAACTATTGTAATTAATATCCATTTCATTCTCTAAACTACGTAGATACTATTGCTAAGGTTTGTCATACTAATGACATGAAAGTAAATTTTAATATCCTTATCTAAATAAACCCGATACCTGAACCTCATGGGCACATTAGAAAAATAGCTTTTCACATAGTGCTTACTATGTGTGTATTCCTACTGTGAACTATCTTCCTATCATGAAATAATATCGTGTGGACACAAGTTTTTTTGGACACGGATGGCACTGATCGGATTGATAAACACGGATTTTTTATTCTGCGAAGCAGAATAAATCTGTGATTATCGGATAAGATATGGGTAAATTATTATTTCTGTTTGATAATAAACACAGCCGGAACTGGACGTTGACCGGTTTTATCAGAAACTTTGATTGTTTCTTTTCCATTTACAAGCATACAACTGCTGCCGCCGCCATCAAGGTTTAATGCTTCCCAACAACCAAGATCCTTAAATATCTGAGCTTCCTGGGTTAGTGATGCGCCTTCAGCAATGCCATTGTTTCTGCCTTCAATTACTAAAATTATAAGCTTGTTATCTTTTGTATAACCCATTGCAGTTCTTGGATGCTTGTCATCAATGGCTTTACCTGCAAACTTTAATTCTTCGTTGTTGGTTATTTTTATTTGCCCATTTTGTAATAGAACAGGGCCGCCACCAACGGCGGTTTGCATTTTCCATTTATTTAATAACGGGACAATCTCGCCAGTATGCCCAACAATAAGTTTACTTTGTTGAAAAACTTCTTTATGAGATAAATTGATAATTGAATCTTTGATAATTGGTAAAGATCCTTGAGAAGCAAAAGCATAACGCATTGATGAATCAGTAAATATCCATGCAACATCTGCTTCCCTCTTTTTTGAAATACCAATAGCACTTCCAAACGGATGCCTATAGGTCAATGTATCTTTTGCTTTACCTGCAATAGTATGAATGTTATATCCTACCAACTTCTTGTCCTTTATCACCACATTCAAACTCTGATTCGTTTCAAACGAGAAGAAAGTAGTATTCACCACTAATAACGGCTTACCATTTTTTTCATAAAATGCTGAAGGAGATAATCTTCGCTGATAGGTTGTGTCAACAGTAAAGTCCAGTTTCTTATCTTTTAAATCAGCTTCTACATAGTAAGCAATATTTGGCTTACCATCCAGCATATCCGTTGTTTTATAAACATGCACAGAAGCAGGCAGCGGCTGAAATTCAGCATCTACATTCTGCCATTTTAACTGACCAAAAGAAAAATTAGAAATTAGAATTCCTATAGTAAATAAGAATCCAGATACAAGAAAAGTCTTTTTCATATTTAAACTATTGACTATTGCTCATTGCCTATTGTCCATTGCCTTTTGCCAATTGTTTATTGCCTATTGCCTATTGCTCATTGCCTTACTCATCTCCCATTCCTTTCTTCCCAAACCGGCAAACACATGTCTTTCACTATGGTAAGAGGAACGAACTAATGGGCCGCTTTCTACATAATCTAACCCGAGAGAGTAGCCAACTTCTTTATAATCTGCAAACTCATCCGGATGTACAAAACGATGAACAGGTAAATGTTTTTTTGTTGGTTGCAGGTATTGACCAATCGTTACCACATCGCAGCCATTTGCATGAAGATCTTTCAATGTTTGTATCACTTCTTCTTTTTCTTCGCCCAGACCAAGCAT
>JBBSJN010000004.1:0-36678 GCA_038257235.1 Chitinophagales bacterium | reverse complement strand
CCGGTGACCGGGTTTTCTCCGGACTGGGGCAGCAGGAACTGAAATAATTGCATAATGCATAAGGTAAACTTTCATCTAAAATAATAAATGCTGACTAAGCAACTAAATTTTTATTGAAATAATAAAAACCTGCATCTAACTCGTAACAAATAACTATTTTCCAACTGTGAAGAGCGATAAATACCAGCATATAACAGATCAGGAACTTCTTGAAAAGTTTTATTCAGACCATAACAATGAGTGGCTGGGCATATTGCTGCAACGCTATACGCTTCTTTTGCTGGGTGTAAGCATGAAGTATTTGAAAAATGAAGAGCAGGCTAAAGACAGTGTGCAACAGATTTTTTTAAAAGTGATCCAGGAACTACATAAGTATAAGGTTGAATATTTCAAGTCGTGGCTTTACATGGTTGCCAAAAACCATTGTCTGATGAAACTGCGGGAAAGAAACGGTAAATCAACCGTTGAGATCAATGATAATATTACCAGCAAGGCAGCTGAAGAAGCAGACCGGCAGGTTTTATTAGAAAACGACCATACCCTTGACCTGCTTGAATTGTCGTTAAAAGAACTAAACCCTGAGCAACAGCAATGTGTAACTTTGTTTTACCTTCAAAAAAAAAGCTATCAGGAAGTAAGTGACGAAACCGGGTTTACCATGCTGCAGGTTAAAAGCTATATTCAGAATGGGAAACGGAATTTGAAAATTTTAATCGAGAAAAAACAAGAAGAAGAAAAGAAGAACAAATAACATGTCAGAAAATTATAAAGACATATTATCCAATTTATCTCCCAGCATCGATCAGGAAACATTATTGCTTTACCTGCAAGGAAAACTGTCTGAAGACAAGAAGCATGAGATAGAGAAGCAGTTATTGCAAAACGAGTTTGACGAAGAAGCAATGGACGGCCTGCAGGAGTTTAAGGACAAAGAACAGTTACAGTATATGGTAGAAATGCTGAACCGGGACCTGAAAAAGAAAACAGAAAAAAAGAAACGTCGTAGAGAAAAGATGAATATTAAAGACCAACCCTGGCTTTATGTTTCAATTCTGATACTATTAATCATATTAGCCTTATCCTATATTTTCATTCGCCGGATGCTGAATAACGGCTAAGCATTAATATTTTACTTTCCCTTCCCAATTCCTCCAGGCTTCAAAAACTTCCAGAGCTTTTGGATGCGGGCAATGGATAAAAGGAATATTCCGGTCACTCATTTTAGCATAAATCTCTTTATAAATATATTCATCGTCAAAATCGATTGCTGCAGCTTCCTCTTTTGTATTTGCATAGACCACTCTTTTTGGTCTTGACCAGTAAATAGCACCCAGGCACATCGGGCAAGGTTCACAACTTGTATATATTTCGCAATCTGTTAATTGATAAGTTCCTAATTTTTCACAGGCATCCCGGATAGCCACCACCTCAGCATGTGCAGTAGGGTCGTTTGAAGATGTAACCTGGTTATTTCCTTCCCCTACTATCTCATTACCCCTTACAATTACGCAGCCAAACGGGCCGCCTTTTCCTCCTTCCATTCCTTTTTTAGAAAGTTCAATTGCCCTTTCAAGGAACTTTTCATCTCTGCTTTTTTGTGTATTCATATGCTTTATTAAAGATTTTGGTACAAAACTGTGGATTTCTGCGCTATTTTCCACAGATTATTCACTCCACTTCTTCCAATATGAAGTTAATATTAATTTTAGGTTAACTACATATTACCAGCATTATTCAATGTAATTTGACCCTGAATATAACCACTAAACTTTTAAGCCATGAGATGGGAGTCAGTTTTATCTACAACAGAAAATGAAGTTTATCACCTTTACAAAAAAGACAAACATCTTCTTACACTCACTATTCATCCATTTTCAAACTCCGCAAGAGTAGAATGTAATAAGCAAAAAAGGATTTTCTTTATTAGAAAGGATGGTTTTTTACGTAATAAAACAGTACTTCTTTGTGAGTATGGAACCCGGATTGGAGAGTTAGGTCATGAAAATAATGAATCGTATATCAGTATGAATGATGAACGATTTTATTATTCAAATGATAACCAACCGAACGGCGAATTAAATATTTATACAGACGACAAGGAAAATCCCATTGTAACATGCAAAGGTGCTGATGAATTTAAAAAAGATAAAAAGCTTTCTGATATTTCACATCCCGGTTTATTAATGGCTCTTTGCTGGTATATGTTCTTGCCGGCTATGAAAGAAAAAATGACTGAGTTGGCCTCCGTTTAATTGTTATACTTTTTCCCAGGTTTCTTTGGCAAATTGCTCCAATGAAGGATCTCTTGCACCCATTAGCAGAATGGTGCAATCGTCTGTAAAATGCTGTCGGGCAGATGCCAAAAAATCATTTCTGTCTTCTACAAAAAAAGCATTCTTACCGAGAGCCTTTAAATCATTGATCAGATCATTTGAAGAGATATCTTTTGTGGCGGTGCCACCGACATAAAAAATTTCACTCATCCATATTTCATCATCCGGTCTTAATGAGTTGGCAATTTCTTCAACAAATTCTTTTCGTAGAAACTTTGTAGGCTTATAACCGTGCGGTTGAAACCAGGCTATTACTTTCTTAGCAACCGGATGACAGGCTTTTATGGCTGCGGCACATTTTACTGGATTATGTGCATAGTCATCAATCAACCAAACTCCTTTCTTTTGTCCATACACCTGAAAACGACGATAGATTCCTTCATAATTTTTTAAACCAGCAGCACAAGTTTCTAAATCAACACCGATGGAATTGGCAACGGCCGTTGCTGCCAATGCATTTTCCATATTGTGCTTACCGGCAGTTTGTATTGAAAATTGAATATTATTAATTGTATATTGAATATTAAATCCTGTCTGTCTAAAATTTCCGGCAATATAACCTGCCTGCACATTGCTATCCGTTGAAAAATCCTGCTTCAAATGCTGCGAAAGCAATCTCGCTAAAGGATGCGATTGATTTACTATAAATTTTTTGCTATTATTTTTAAACTCACCAAACACCCTCATCAATTCATCAATCTCCTGATGGTCTTTATCAATATTTAGTAGTAAACCTATTTCCGGTTTGTATTGTACAATTGATCCATCACTTTCGTCTGCTTCAATCACCAACCAGTCACCTTTTCCCACTTTTGCATTTCCGATTTTATTTCTTTTAATCAGGTTTATCAAACCAGCTCCACTTATAATACTTGGGTCAAGACCGGCATACTCAAGTATATCAAATAGCATAGCACTGGTAGTGCTTTTACCACTGGTACCGCCAACAGCAATTGTTTTTTTGCTAAGAGCAATCATCGCCAGTAATTCGGATCGCCTGATAATTGGAATACCCAATTCCTTCGCCTTTTGAATTTCCATCACTGTATCTTCAATGGCAGTGGATGCAACGATAAGATCAGTTTGGGAAGTTATCCCTTCTCCATTTTGCAAAAAACAATGTATGCTCTCTGCTTCGAGTTTTTCTTTCGTTTCGTTATACTCATTTGGTGCAAAAAAACGGTCGCTTCCTGAAACTTCCATTCCAATTCCTTTCAGGTACTGTGCAATTGCACTCATACCTACACCAGCGATGCCAATAAAGAAGGGGTTTTTGAAATCTTTTAGGGAAGTAATCATATGCAAATAAATGAAATAATTATGGCTTACCCTGCGATGCCCTGATCATTTCAGGATAGCCCATTTTTTTTGCCAGGGCATTTACGGTCATAGTGATGCGTTTTACTTTGGTAGATTCGGTTTTAGCACTGTCAACCCACTTACTGAAATATTTTTGATGAGAACCAGTTAAGCTCTCGAAAAATGATTTTGCGGTTGGCTCATCTGCAAGGCAATCCATAAAATCTTTATTAAAAACAAAACCTATTTCATCAACTGATAATTGTACATTCAGCATTGCTCCTTTTCGTTTCCCTATGCCTTTTCTCAAATCTGCATTTAAAGCCATTATAAAGGAACCGCCTCCCATTGGGATCAAAGCAATGCCATCAATTTTAAAATCATCCAGCGTCCCCTTTACCCTGAACGATTTCTTATTACCCGGTTTAAATTGCTGAGCAATATCAGCAGGAATTTCAATATAGGTCCATCCGGTTTTTTCTCCTTTTGATTCAAACCGATGGATTGTAGCAATAAACTTTATTCTACTTCCCATAAAAAAATTAATTTTAAAATAAGAAGACTTAAAAATACTTGTTTAAATATATACACATGAAAAATACAACTTCCATTTTTGAAAAATTTTCTGCCAAGATTACAAAAATAACAGGCAAACCTATTTCATTTTTGCTGGCCATATTAATTGTTATTGTTTGGGGAATTACTGGCCCGGTGTTCAATTACTCTGATACCTGGCAATTAGTTATTAATACTGGTACAACGATAATAACATTTCTGATGGTATTTGTCATTCAACAATCTCAAAACAAAGACACAACAGCCCTGCAACTAAAATTAAACGAATTAATTGCCGCCACATCCACGGCCAGCAACAGACTTATTAATGTGGAAGATATATCAAGCGAAGAGTTAGAAGTACTGAAGAAATTTTACATAAAACTGGCTATGATGGCCAAAAAAGAAAAAGATATACATCAAACTCACTCAATAGATGAAGCTAAAACACAGTATGAGAAAAAGAAAAAATAAGCCAATTTTACTAGTGGCTTATTTCAAATAAACTGTAATCTCCATTTAGCGTTTAATTATCGTTTTTTACTTTCCTTTCACCCGTTTCTCCGTCAATTTTAATTTTTTGATCGCCGTCTTTGATCTTTATGTCGCCATCTTTTTCCATTTTAATTTTTTGATCGTCGTCCTTATATTTTACAGAACCGTCATCATCTATATCAACTTTTATGTCCCCGTCATAAACATATTTGTTGTTTTCTGAAATTACATGGCCGTTTACCACTTCACCGGTTTTGCCGTAAATGGTATCATTTTTCTTAGTGTCCACATACATATAAACAGGCTTTTTTGTTTCCTTATTGATGATAATTCCAGTTTGTTCATCTTTAATTGGTTCAATCGGATCTCCGGTTGAAAGATCTACATAACGATCTTTGCCATCGGAACAACTTATAATAAAAATTAAAGTAAATGATAAAGCGATTACTGAACTTATTTTTTTCATAATTTATATTTTCCTTATGATTTCAATTATCAGGCCAATATCAACTAACGTCGGGATTAGATACATTTGCAGCAGGCTTTAAAAGATGTGGAACATTTCTACATTTTTGTTATAAACACTCATAATCAATGTTTAAATATATAGTTCAGTCAGTCTTTCTTTTACTATTTTCTCTAATAATTCAGGCACAGGAAATTAATGTAACTATTAAGGCTCTGACACTAAAAAAGGATCCAATACCATTTGCAACAGTTACCCTTTATAACCGCCTTGATAGCACCAGAACATTTACCAAGGTTACAGACAATAACGGTTCAGCACAGTTTGTACTCAAAAAAAACAATCAGTACAATGTAAATATTACTGCTATTAATTATCAACCTGTTGACAAAGGAATAACCATTTCAGGAGACCAAACCACTTTTACTTTTTTTACAGAAGAAATTGGAAAAACGCTGGAAACTGCAATTGTTACTTCCAAAAAACCATTGATGAGAATGGAAGACGATAAGCTAATCGTTGATCCTGAAAATCTGGTTGAAGCATCTACAAGTGGTTATGAGGTAATTGAAAAAACGCCAGGGCTTTTTGTAGATCAGGATGGAAATATATACATAAGTAGTATGACACCCGCCACTGTGCAGATAAATGGCAGGGATATGAAAATGAGTGCTGCAGATGTGGCAACGATGCTGAAAAGCCTGCCACCGAATTCCATTTCAAAAATTGAGATTATTAAAACTCCTTCGGCCAAATATGATGCTTCCGGCAGCGGTGGTATTGTAAACGTTGTATTAAAGAAAGGAGTTAAGATTGGGTTGACAGGAAGTGTAAACAGTGGTATGCAACAAGGCGTTTATGGAAATCAATTTATCGGCTTTAACCTGAGTAATAATGATGGAAAGAAAAGTTCTTACATAAATCTGAATTACAGCAGAAGAAACAGTTATGAAACAATTGTGACAGACAGGATTTTTGCGCCTGACTCTATGCTTAGCCAGAATGCTTTTACAAATTATCCGGCCAATACGTACTATGCAGGCTACGGTCTTAACTATGCTTTGGGCAAAAAATGGGAGATTGATTTTTCGGGGAATATAAATATAAACGTAAACGATAACAGAACTGAAAACCGAAGTTTGATACAAAAGATAAGTACTTCACAAACTCTAAGCAACAATCTTAATACTGTTAGAAATGAAGGAACCAACTTAGTTATCGGTAATGGTATTGAATCTAAATTAAAGATTGATTCAGCCGGTTCTGAATGGTCCAATCAGGTCTTTTATTACTTTTCTCATAATACGGCTGATCAGATCTATGGTACTGAATTTTACCTGCCCTTTTCAACATCATTTAATGGTGATGGCAATGGAGATAATAAGAGGAGATTCTTTTCAGCAAAGTCTGACCTAAAGCTGAAGTTTAAAAAAAGAATCACTTTCGAAACCGGCATAAAATCTACAACACATACTTTTAAAAATATAACCAGTTATTTCCTTGAAACCAATGGTTCAAGGATGAAAGACAATAGCCGGACCAATACGTTTAATTACACCGAAAACATAAACTCCGGTTACCTGCAAGGTTCTAAGACTTTGGGTAAAGATTTTGTAATCAAAACCGGTGTAAGGTTAGAGAATACTAATATGAAAGGAAGACAAATCATTCCGAGTGATACTACTTTTACTATTCAAAGAACTGACATCTTCCCCTATATTTATTTAAGTAAAAATTTAATGAAGATTGCTGGTTATGATTTAAGAGCCTACTTGGTTTATCGTCGCACTATCACAAGACCTGTTTATGAACAACTGAATCCATTTCCACGGTTTGTAGATCAGTACTTAACGGAAGCAGGCAATCCCACACTGCGTCCGCAATTCAACCAAAACTATGAAGCCAATATAAGTGTGGATGAAAGGCCTATCCTTGCTATTGGAGTAAACGATACTAAAGATATTTTTACTAACGTAATTTATCAATCTGACACAAGCCAAAGCCAGGCTATACGTACCTATGATAATTTGGGAGAAAATAAAGAATGGTATTTCCGTGGGCTGGGTGCATTGCCTCCGGGTGGCCGCTATTTCTTTGTAGCCGGGGCACAGTATAATCATAATTTTTATCAAGGACTTTACGAAAACAAACCGTTATCATTTAAAAAAGGCACCTGGACATTCTTCACTTATCAGACTTTCAAAATTGACAAACGTTCGGTGATAACCTTAAATGGTTTTATAAGGTTAAAAGGGCAACAACAATTTTATGAATTGACTACTTTTGGTGCATTGAACATGAGTGTGAATAGAAAGTTCCTGAAAGATAAACTGGTAGCTACGATAAGCATCAACGATATGTTTGCCACCAACAGAAACAACTTTACCATTCAGCAAGGATCGGTAAATGCCAGTGGTTACCGACAATCAGATACAAGAAGGGTTGGACTTAACCTTCGTTATAATTTTGGTATCCGTAAAAAAGAAGAAACCAGGAATATGTTCAATGTAGAGCCCCCGGTAATCAACTAAACAGCTTTAAAAATAAAAGCAATAATCTGGGTTATAAAGATTACCTTCGCAGTGTTAATTTGAGCGAACAGCATTTTAGTAAGTGAACGATTTATTCTGCTACGCATTTCTGCTAATAGTTAGTCTTCTTTACCCTTGCGTTAATCTCAAGAATTTTTAAAAGTTAATTTTTTTACATGAACATTTATGTTTCAAATTTGAGCTTCGCTGTTGTAGACGAAGACCTGAGAAGCTATTTTGCCGAGTATGGTGAAGTATCTTCTGCAAAAGTTATTATGGACAAGTACACTAACCGTAGCAAAGGCTTTGGTTTTGTGGAAATGAGTGATGATGAGGCTGCTAATAAAGCAATTGCTGAATTAGACGGAGCTACTGTTGATGGCCGTGCTATCAAAGTAAGCGTTGCAAAGCCAAGAGAAGAAAGACCTGAAAGAGGGGCAAAACCTGCATATTCTAACAATCGTTGGTAATAGCATCTGACTTTATCTTAAAACCCTTCACTTAGCAGTGAGGGGTTTTTATTTATTGTTGTTTTAAACTTGAAATCTTAACGATGCACTAACAGGATCTTTAAGTAAATTACAGATAGGAGGAACAGGTTATGAAAAAAATACTATACATGGTCATTGTTAGTTGGCTAAGTTTTACAGCAGCAGCACAGTCTTATAGAGGCAATACTTATGTACAATCGAACGAAGAAAAACTAAACGATCTGTATTGTTCAGGACTTTTTAATTCAACACATGGCACTATAATAGATATTAGTTCACAAACAAGTACTAATTCCTATTTAAACATTCTGGATTGGTTGACAGGAAGGGTTGCAGGCTTACGGGTTTATACAGCAGTCAATGGAAACCTCATCCCATTCATAAGAGGAAATGTACCTGGCATATACCTTGATGAGATGCTTATATCTCCAGGCACTTTGAACATGATAAACATTAATGATATTGCTATTATTAAAATAATCAAAACTCCATTCTTTGGAGGCTTTAATGGTGGTAACGGTGCTATTGCCATTTATACACTTGGCGGTGAAGAGGATGAAGATGAATAACTATCTTGAAGACAATTTACTCTAACCCAAACATTCCTTTATTCAATTGTTGCAAAATCTGATTCTTATATTCTGCAGGGACTAATAACGAAATATTATGCGGACTTCCGCCATAAGAAACCATTCGGATAGGTATATTCAATATTGAGCCAAATAGTTTTTTAACAATAAGCTCTGTTTGTGAAATTTCATTCCCAACAACAGAAATAATGGTCTGGTTCTTATCAACTTCAACCGTTCCGAAAGATTCCAGTTCTTTTATTATCTCTTTCAGGTTATGATCTGTATCAATTGTAATCGAAACAGCTACCTCGGAAGTTGTAACCATATCAATCGGCGTTCTGTATTTTTCAAACACTTCAAAAATCTTTCTCAGAAAACCATAAGCCAGTAACATCCGGCTACTCTTAATTCGTATAGCAATGATATTATCCTTGGCAGCAACAGCCTTCACACCTACTCCTGCCGCTTTTTCTGCAATAGTCGTTCCTTTGGCTTCCGGCTGCATTGTATTCAACAGCTTCACCGGAATTTTATATTGCTGTGCCGGCCAGATAGATGCAGGATGTAAGATCTTAGCTCCAAAATAAGCCAGCTCTGCCGCTTCTTCAAAACTCATCTGCTCAACCGGAACCGTTTTCTTTACAATTCTTGGGTCGTTATTATGCATTCCGTCAATGTCTGTCCATATTTCACAAACAGTAGCATTGATTGCTGCTGCAATTAATGAAGCAGAATAATCACTTCCCCCTCTTTTCAGGTTATCTACTTCTCCTCTTGGATTGCGACAGATATAGCCTTGTGTTATAAATAACTTCTGCTCTTTGTGTTGATTCAAGATCTGAGAAAGTTTTACTTTGATACTGCCAATCTGCGGCTCATCGTAATGGTCAATCGTCATAAACTCCAATGCCGGCAAAAACAAATGATCTATTCCCAGTTCTTCGAGGTACACAGAAAATATTTTGGTGGATAGCAATTCACCTTGTGCCAGGATATCCTTGCTTAATGCCTCGCTGAAAGATATTTTAAGAATGATGTTGAGAAATTCAAAATGCTCGGCTACAATAGCTTTAGCTTTTTCGGCAGTGGCGGGTTGCTTTACCAATTCATTTATAAAATCCTGATAATGTTTTTCCAGCTTATCAATAGTTTGTTTCGCCGTTCCTCTGTCACCATTGCCGATATGGTTAACTATTTCTATTAGTGCATTCGTAGTGCCAGCTAAGGCTGACAATACAACTATTACTGGTTCAGTTTCCTTAGAAACCAGCGATACAATCTGCTGCATACGTTCCGGCTTACCCACACTGGTACCTCCAAACTTCATTATTTTCATTTTGTTCCCCCCTACAATAATTTAAGTGGATTTATAAATCAGCAAGCCTGCCTGCCGTTAGGCAGGGCCGCAAAGATAAGCTTCAAATTCGAAGTTATTCTTCTCTACAAGGGGGCAATCTGAAATTTTTCAGATAATGATTGCAAGTCATCAATTACTTGTTTCAATAATGGAATACCTTTTTTTATTCTTATTTTCTCAAACTCTCTTTCCGGGTCACCCGGTACCAGCACTTTTTCTTCTCCTGCAACCGTCTTTGCATTTCGGAATCCCTGTATCCAGTGATCCATACTTTTTTTAAAATCATCAGCCGGGCGAAAAGCATCTATTCTCATTGCTCCCAAAAAATGACCAATTCCTTTGCCCGGTTGCTGCGCAGGCATCGGCACATATGCCGGAAACGGCGGCACCCAGGGTGCATAGTTAGCACCGCTTAATAAAGCTGAAAAAATATCAACCACAGCTCCCAATGCATAACCTTTGTGCGAACCATGATCTCTGTCGCCACCAAGTGGTAATAAAGCACCACCGGTTTTTAAAGCATGCGGATCATTGCTCGCCTTACCATCCTTATCCTGTACCCAGCCAGTTGGTGTTTGTAAATTTTTACGTTGCAATATTTCCAGTTTGCCATTGGCAGCAGTTGTTGTTGCTAGGTCTGCGACAAAAGCTGGTTCAGTACCCGCAGGTGCTGCTACACAAATTGGGTTGGTGCCAAGCATTTTATCAATTGAAAAAGTGGGTGCGACCAAAGGACTGGCATTCGTCATGGCAATCCCGATCATATCGTAATCCAACGCCATCATAGCATGATGAGCAGCAATTCCAAAGTGATTACTGTTTTGTACACTTACCCAACCGGTTCCTACTTGTTTTGCTTTTTCAATAGCAATGTGCATGGCAAAGGGAGCTACTACCAAACCTAATCCGCTATCGCCATCTACAACCGCTGTCGAAGGAGTTTCATGTATTACTTTAATATCAGGCGTTGCATTTACCCGTTTGGCTTCCCATAATCGCACATACCCACTTAATCTCGCCACACCGTGAGAATCTATGCCACGTAGATCTGCAGACAATAAAGCTTTTGTTGCTACATCTGCATCTTCGATGTTGCAACCAATCTTTGAGAAAACAGATTTAGTAAAATCAGCTAATTGCTGGTAAGAATATACTTTTTCGGACATGCACAAATATAGGTTGTCAGGATAATTTCATATTGAAAGGATCCCAATTAAACACTTTTTTTTGAAAATAACTTTCATTACAGGCTAAGCACGGTGCAGCAGCCCTGAAACCAAATGAAGCATCTTCTACTACGGGCTTTTTATTGCGAACAGATTCAAAAAAATTGACAAAATGATCAAACCGGTCATCATAACCTTCCGGAGCAGCAAACCTTATGGGTTTCTGTAGCGCCGAAGTTATTTCCTCAGCAGTATATTTTTCTTTATAATTTTTCAGAATTTCTATCTGCATTTTTTCAGGATAAGTATCCAGTGCATCCCAACCACCAATATTCGGAGCTATAGAAAATTTATTTTTTGTAATCGTAAAATCGTTCCAGCCAAAATCAATAACACCTTCTGTACCATAAAATTTTACTTTGCCACTTTCCACTTTTTCTGCACCACTTGCCAGGTTTACTTTTAACAATACCTGAAAAGCCGGATGTTCGTTGCAGGCTTTGTATTCCATTACCGCTGTCATTACATCAGGTACATTGCGGCCATCTTTCCAATAACTTAAATCACCGGTTGCAAAAATTCTTGAAGGCCCGTTTGAATCTGTCAGAAAGTGAATGCCCGATAAAAGATGAACAAATAAGTCGCCGGCCACACCGGTTCCATATTCTTTATAGTTACGCCACCAAAAAAATCGTTTGGCGTCAAAGGGAGTATCAGCATTTGTTTTTAAATATTTCTTCCAGGCTATAGTTTCTGTAGTTGCATCCAATGGCATGGTATATTGCCATGCACCCAATGCAGTATGACGATCAAAAGAAGCTTCAATACAGTTAAGCTGGCCGATTTCTCCTTGTTTATATAACCGTTTGGCTTCGGCATATGCAATACTGCTGACCCGCTGGCTACCCACCTGCATTACCATTCCTGTTTGTTTTTCTACTTTGATTACTTCCCACCCCTGGTGCAAATGATGTACTACCGGTTTTTCGCAATACACCGCTTTACCTTTCTTCATGGCTTCAATAGAAATTCTATCATGCCACTGATCGCTGGTACAAATAACTACTGCATCAATATCGCTTCGGTTTAGCAGTTCTTCATAATTCTGTGTGGTGAAGAGTTGCTGTCCGTATAACTCTTTTGCTCTTTCTAACCTTCCTTTATACAGATCACAGATGGCAGCTAATTTTACACCCGGTATCTGCAAAACAGTTTTTGCATTGCGGCTTCCCATTATTCCAAAACCTATAATGGCAACATTGATGTCATCATACAAAGCATATTTTTTTTGATATGGGATGATCCGTTTCTCTATTTCTTCTTCGCTGATGCTTGCATAAGAAGAAATAGGAGCAATCAGAGACGCTGTACCGAGTTGTTTGATGAATCTTCTTCTTGAATTCATAAAATACAATTTTTAGCCATCTATTAAAAAATTGAATGTGAATAATTGAATTGCAGTGCTTACAAAGACTATAATTTTCCTAACTGCGAAAGGTAGTACATGACATTCTCATGCATTTCACTCATATTATGTTCGGGGTTTGCTTCATATTCAAGAGATATTGCACCTTTAAACTTTTGTCTTTTCAGTTCTTTTAGTACAGCCGGAATATCACAAACACCCTTACCCAATAAAGTATCTTCGGTAGCCGTATTATCAAACTGGCGAATGTCTTTTAAATGCAGTCCCCATATTTTTCCCTCTAATTTTTTCATTGCATCTTGTATATCCACACCGTTTCTTGCCCAATGCCCGATATCCGGCCATGCACCAATATTTTTTCTTCCCTGCATTGCTTTTAAAGTAGAATCGGGACTCCAGTAATGGCTTGTTGGTTTAGGATGGCAATGTAAGGCCACTTTTATTTTATATTTCCCTGCCAGCCGGTTGAACTCGTCCAGGTCTTCCCACTCCGGCTCCGCGGTGATAACAGGAATGTCCATATATTTCGCAAATTCAAAAAACTTTTCCAGGTTATCTTTATTATAATAATATTTATCAATAACGCCGACAGCAATTATTTTCATCTTCTTGTACTCCAAAAATTGCTTCACTTTGTCACGGGAGATTTTATCCATTGTATAGCTGAATACTCCTGTAATATCTGCCCCTACTCTTTGACCGGGGTAAACTTCCAGGAATTTTATTCCCAAGCTATCTGCTTTCTCCACTGATTGCAAGAAAGTGTATTTATGAAAAGTCCATGTTTGGATAGAAAGTTTCCAGTCTTTTTGAGCATGTAAAAAACATACTACAAATAAAAACACAAAAGATAAAGCTAACTTTTTCATTGATTAAAATTCACTGTATTTGAAACTCATTTTACCATTTATATCTAATGGTAGGTTTTTATTTCCTAAAAGAAAAATACATTTATCAAGTAGTACTGCAAGTTCTGTTCTGTTAATTAATTTATCAGGAGAAAAATCTTTAAGTCCCCAACTTTCCCACAAATATTTTAAATCATCTGCCGATTTCATTTTTGCAAACTCTGTTCTCTTCATAAAAGGTCTTAACCTGCTTAATAGTTTAAAACAACTTTTCAAACTCATTGGATGATCTCCTTTATATAATCTGTGATAACTTGTAAAAGAATTCCCCCACTTTCTGAGTCCCATATAAAACTCGGATGCGTTAACAAGGCTATCCGGATAAAAAAACATTTTATTTGCCCACCCTGATGGTTTACCAACTCCTTTTAATATTCCGCTTACGCCTACTTTTTGTATTATTTCCCAATGCGGATCATTGGGCTTCACATCTATAAAAGGCATTAAATAAGCTTTCGCTTTCAATAATTCTTCCTGGACTAATCGAACAGCCACTTCACTTATTTTTTTCTTCAGTAGTATCGTTTTGGCAGCCAGTACACCTGCTGCCTGCCCTGTTAATAAAACAACTGGTTGTAATCTTGTTGTTCCATTTACAATATTAGTTACAGAAATTCCTTTTTCACAAACAATCAAGCCATCAATCGCATCAGGTATTAAGGCACCCAACGGAATATTGTAAGCAGGTATCGGTGGAAATTCTATCTCCGGCACTTTGCCCGGGTATTGTGCATGGTGATGGTCAACCGGATAATCACCCACTGCAATTCCGGTTCTGTACAGGGAATAATCGTATGGGTTTTTAATATGATTAATATTCATTTGTACCAGCCCTTTCAGTCTTCTTCCTTCACGATTATAAGGTATTAAAGCAAGTCCTCCATCCAATTCATCATTGGCCAATCCAATATTTTTCATGCCAAGTTCTGTTTGTATAAAATATATAAACCCCAGAGTGTGCAGCTTTGCCAGTTCATAATTTTTAACCCTTGATTCATAACTGCTATCCACTACATTCAAATAAATATCATTCCCATATGCAGGCCAGTTAAGCATATACTTGTCAAACTTTGCTCCGGGAGAACGGGGTAACTTGCCATAGTTCAGCATTTTTAATTTATCACCGTTCCAGGGTTTATCATTGCAAGGCGCATCGGTATTACAGCAATAATATTTTTTTGCATCATAGCCTTCCGGTTTGGCAATTGTTTTATCAACACCAGGTCCATAATCTTTCAAAATAGCAGCCCAGGTAATATCCTGAATAATATTATTTTTTTGGCGGGCTTCATTTTCGCCGCTTACTGCAGGATCATCCATACCTACATCATAACCTGCACCAGCAGCCGCTACTACATCTCCCAGCTCGGTAGCATCTATTACCACTTTTGCTTTTATTTTTAACACTACTGAATTATCAGTGTTACTGAAAGTGGCTCCGGTAACTTTATTTCCGTCTTTTAGAATATTTTCGAAACGGAAGCCAAAATGGACAGTCAGTTTTTTTTCCTTTCTGGCCAGTGCTTTAAAAATACTGTCTCCTACATGTGGTTCGAAATTGGTATTACTCACCCACCCACTGTTTAATTTATTTTGCCCATAATGCTTATACAAAGCCTGACGGAATTCTTCCCAAAATCCACTTGGTAACTGATCATTCCCGTCTGTACAACTAACCCCGGCAGCAGTTAGCATTCCACCCAACATTTGCGTGGGTTCAATTAAAATTGTTTTTACTGATAACCTGGCACTTTGAATAGCCGCAGCAGTACCTCCTGCACCACCGCCAATAACAAGCACATCAGTTTGAAAAGATCTTACCTGTCTTTGTGCAAAAGAAGAAATAGGAAAAAGAAGAAGAAATAAGTAATAGCACCGCTTCATAATTTCAAGATATATAATTCATTAACATTATTAAAAAACCCTGTTTCGTGTTTAACGAAACAGGGCAATAGTTAATCTGATTTGAATTTTTAGAATGGCAGATCATCTACTGGCTCCGTAATTTCATTGGGAGCAGGTGTACTGCTGCCAGATGAAGAAGAAGCGGATGAGTTTTGCTGATAAGAACTACCTCCTCCGGTATTTCTATCATTTTTGCTACCCAATAGTTGAACTTCTCTTACTCGTAGAGAAAGTGAAGAACCGGGTGTGCCATCATTACGCTGGAATGATCTTGCTTCAGGCTGGCCTTCCACATACACCTGTGTACCCTTTTGAAGATAAGGTGCTACCGCTGTTCTGTCTGTCCAGTACGCACAATCAACCCAGATTGTTTTTTCCTGCAAAACTCCCTGGCTGTCTTTGTACTTTTCGGAATGGGCAACAGTAAAGTTGATTACATTTTTGGCATTGACAGTGTTTACTACACAGTCTTTTCCCAGATGTCCGATAACTTGCATTTTAATCATAGTGCTCAATTTTAAAGTGACGTAATTATTATTTTGGATGGGCAAGATAAGAATAATTGAAATACAAAAACTAAACCAGTTAGTAATTATTTAGAATGTGAATAAATCATTGTCAACTTACTCTTCTGATCTTCCACTTGCCGCATCAATCGTCTTTCCAAAGAAAATAGCATTCATAAATAACTTGCTGCCACCCAGCCAAAATGCCCGGAAATTTGGATTGTCTGCAATATTGATTACCCGGCCACTTCCGACTGTATTAACAATAACAGCCGCAGAATTTTTTAGTGTAACATAATTCTGCTGACTGATCCAACCACTTTGTAAAGGCTTGTTGCCATACATAAAAGGTGCTGCATAAGGATTTTTAGGCTTGCTCATATACACACTGTTTGCCTTAAATAAGCTAATTGTTTTTTGATGATAACCATAAGCCAAAGGATGAGTAAGATCAGCATCTGCTCCAAAAATTGCTCCGCTCATTTGCTGTGCTCCTGTTATTTGATCAAGGTCAGCATACACTGCTTTATCCGTACTATCATATGCTGGTTTTGTTTTCTTAAAACTAACCTGGCTGATGCCTGCCTGTGCAGACCACTGCACGGCTTCTTCTGTTAATATTAATGTTCCTCCTCCCTGTACCCATTCCTTCAATTTGTCTTTATTTATTTCATTATAACGGCCACCTACCATAATAATCGTATTGTACTTTTTTAAATCAGTCCTGTTTACCATAGATTGTTCCAAATGTGTAGCAGGAATATTAAACCGCTGATCTAATAAATGCCATACTTCCCCTGCATCTGTTGCATTTGTACCCGTGCCAACAACCAATGCAATCTTCGGCATCTCCACCACTGAAAAATTTCTGCTGCCCAAATCACTTCCACTAACCGCATTGCCGGTAGAAACGCCAACAATTGAAATATTATTTTCTTCAGCAATTTTTTTAAGCAAAGTGTATAATTCTTCGCTACTCTTGCTTTGTAATTTTACCGGGATCATTATTGTTCCGTGATCAAATGACCGGTTACTGTTTCCTACCGGTATACTGAATTTCGTATTGGCAACTTTCAATAATATGCCAGCCTGCTGCAATGCATACAATGCTTTAGGTGCATTAAAGTCATCCCAATCAAATAAATAGGCATACTCACTTTTTGCCGGCGCAATTCCTGCAGGAAAAATAGCTTTGCCTATTTTATTATTTAAAAGAATGCCGCCCATTTCCGCTGTACTTAATTCAGCATAAGGCAAGCCGAATGCCAGTGGCATGGTCCAGGCTGTTATATCATAAAACAAACTGTCTTTGTATTCCAACGTTTTATTAAAGATCCCTTTAATTAACCTTTCTTGTGGTTGATTCATTGGAACTACATAAGTATTCTCTGGCGAAAATTTTGTTCCATCAACCGATAAGGATTTAGTGAGGTCATATACTTCGATTTGATGCCGTAATAACATTTCTGTAAAAATGGCTGCTTTCGTTTTATCATCTTTGCCACCATATACATAACCTTTTACAGGCGAAGCTGCTGCTTCTTTCATAGCCGACTGATAAAACTCCCTCTGCCAGTCCAAAAATTCTTTACGCAAAACTTTAGCTCCTTCCAATGTGGAAAGCTCAGTTACAAATTGGTTTTTTATTGTGGCCGGAAAACTCAACAATCCGTTATCTGTTTGTTGTAAATGCCCTCTCGATGAAGCCTGTTCAAACAAAATACCAATGGCCCCATTTACATCCGGATAAGTTGATCCTTTTCCATAATAAAAATCATCATAATTCTCTTTGGTAAAATATAATGACCCGATCTTATCAAGGAACTGCGCATGAAATTTACCAAGTTTCGCAGTTAGCTCCTGATTTTTATCAGGTGTTAGAGGATTTACTCTTGATGGTACACCCGGTTGAAAAAAGAAAGTAGAGCTACTCCCTTGCTCATGATGATCAGTAAGGATATTGGGTTTCCATTTATGAAACCACTCCAATCTATTCTGGCTTTCTCTATGTACAGCGGGTAACCAATCCCTATTCAAATCAAACCAATAGTGATTAAATCTGCCACCGGGCCATACCTCATTAAACTCTCTTGAACTTGGATCACTCACCAGGTTTTTGCTCTTATGCTGATTGGCCCATGTAGAAAAACGCTGCAATCCATCAGGATTGAATGAGGGATCAAAAAGTATCACTACATTCTCCAGCAATTCGTCAATTTGTTTTCCTTGTGCAGCAGCGAGGTAATATGCTCCCAATAAAGACGCATTGGCGCCACTTGGCTCATTACCATGAATAGAATGTCCTATCCAAACAACAATTGGCATATTCTCAATATTTACAGAAGCTGATTGAGAGGGATCAGTCAATTTTACATGCTGCAGTCTTATTTCTTCAAGCCGTTGATGATTCTTGGGAGAAGTGATAATCAACAACACTTGCGGACGATCTTCATAAGAAAAGCCCATTGTTTCCAGTTTAATTCTATCTGGCGCAGCCGCAGCCACCGCTTTCATATAATTTACCAGCCGGTCGTGGGTTATATGCCATTCACCTACTTCATGATAAATAATATCTTTTGGGGTAGGTACAGCTTTGTTGTAGGTAACATCAGCAGGTAAATAATAGGAAAGATCCTGCGCAAATGATAGAATAGAAACAAAGAACAGACTTGGGAGTAAGAGCAATTTCTTCATACAACAATAATTATGTTTAAAAATGGAAATTAAGCAATAAAGCTTAACGATATTGAAAGAAATGAATGACAAACAAAGGCCGATTTCGTTGTATATTTGCAGCTTGCAAATTTTTGAATAATATGAGCAAAAAAGGTAAAGTGTTGGTAGCAATGAGTGGCGGTATTGATAGTACTGTGGTTGCCCTTATGCTTCATAACGAAGGCTATGAAGTGGTGGGCATCACCATGAAAACATGGGATTATGCAGCCAGTGGCGGAAGCAAAAAAGAAACTGGCTGTTGTAATGTAGATAGCTTTAATGATGCCAGACAAGCAGCCGTTGAGCATGGCTTTCCGCATTATATAATAGATATCAGAGAAGAATTTGGCGGTTTTGTTATTGATAATTTCGTAGATGAATATTTAGCAGGAAGAACCCCGAATCCTTGTGTACTTTGTAATACGCATATTAAATGGCGGGCCTTGCTAAAAAGAGCGGATGCATTAGGTTGTGAATTTATTGCAACAGGACATTATGCAAAAATTCGCCAGCTTGATAATGCCGGCCCGAATGGAGGAGCCGGGCGGGGACGTTTTGTTATCAGCAAAGCAATTGATGAAACAAAAGACCAGAGTTATGTATTATGGGGACTGCAACAGGATTTATTGAGCAGAACGTTGTTGCCATTAGCTCCTTATCGCAAAACAGAAATAAGGCAAATGGCTTTGGACTTTGGCTATCCTGAACTGGCGAAGAAAAGTGAGAGTTATGAAATTTGTTTTGTGCCGGATAATGACTATCGTGGCTTTTTAAAAAGAAGAGTGGATGGACTTGAAGAAAAAGTTGATGGCGGCAATTTTGTAGATAAAAACGGAACAATACTTGGACAACATAAAGGTTATCCTTTCTATACCATCGGACAACGTAAAGGGTTAGATATGGCATTTGGCAAACCAGTATTTGTAACGAAGATCGATCCTGAAAACAATACTGTAGTGCTGGGAGATGAGCAGGACCTGGAACAAAATGATATGCAGGTTGGAAAATTAAACCTGATAAAATACGACAGCATAACTCCGGGTATGGAAGCTGTAACCAAGATCCGATACAAAGACAAAGGTAGTTTGTCTAATATTTATCCGGACACTTCGACTCCGCTCAGTATGAAAGTAAGGTTTTATGAAAATGTAAAGGGTATTGCTCCTGGGCAAAGTGCCGTTTTTTATGAAGGTGATGATGTGATTGGCGGCGGGATTATTCAAAGAGGCGAACTCGTTTAAAATCAGACAATAAAGACAAAAAATATACGTTTTTAAAAGGGGTTACTATGTTTCCCCGCTTTTTGTTTGTAGTTTTAAGGCAGCAAAGTATCTATGAAATGAGCCATAAAAAATTTCGAGCAACTTTTCATACACAGCAATGAAAAATTTTTTTGGCGAATTCCATCTGACAAATTCATCAAACAAAGAAAACAGATAAAAACGATCTGCAACTAAACAAAGATTGTATCCGTAAATACAGAAAAACCACTTATGAGACTTCAGTCTATATTCCGCCTCAGCCTTTTTGCCTTTGTAGCTATTACTTTTTTGTCGTGCGATGAAAAAGAAGACTTTACAATTGAAATAGCCGATGCTTATTTGCCGCTGGTAGTTGGCAAGTACATAACTTACCGGGTTGACTCCATGGTTTTCGTCAATTTTGGAAAGGATATTGAAATACGTAAATACCAGATCAAGCACAGAGTTGATGCGCTTATTACAGATGCAGAAGGAAGACCTGCATATCGAATTTATCGTTCGCTACGTGACACTGCCGGTCTGCTACCTTGGCAGGAAGCTGGAAGTTATTCCATCATTAAGTTGTCTGATCAGATAGAAGTATCAGAAAACAACCTCAGGTTCATCAAATTGCATTCACCAGTCAGGGCTGGCTTTTCCTGGAAAGGAAATAAATATTTTCCCGACAATCCTTATAATAATGCCGGATATAATTTCAGTAACGATGATAACATAGAAGACTGGGATTATAGCTATGACGGCGCATTAGGTTCCTTTAGCTACAGGGGAATTAATTATACGGATGTGCAAACGGTAGAACAAATTGATGAAGCATTTAATGTTCCTATTACCAGCCCAACTTCTTACGCTGCCAAATCAAGAGCAGTAGAGAGATATTCAAAAAATATCGGGCTAATTTACAGACAATATGAGCTTTGGGAATATCAGCCCAATACTGGTAATCCTGCTGGTCCTTATAAAACAGGATTTGGCATTACCATGTGGATGATTGACCATAACTAATCTCTCGTCAATTACGTAAATTTGAAAAAGTCAGTAAGACTTGTGTGTTCATGAAAAAAAAATTATTCTTTTTATCATTAGTTATTGGATTGTGTAATGTTTCTCAGGCGCAGTTTACCCGTTACCAAATCAAATTAAAAAACAAAGGCGGCACACCACATACAGTAGCAAACCCCTCTACTTATTTATCGTCAAGAGCCATTGACAGAAGAACAAGGTATGGTATTGCTATTGATAGTACAGATTTGCCGGTTAGTCCATCTTACATTGCACAAATCGCCAGTACACCAAACGTTACCATTCTGAATATTTCAAAATGGCAAAATGCAATTTCAATTCAGGTAAGCAATCAATCTGCCATAACAACTATTAACACATTTCCATTTGTACAAACTGTTAGTGGTATTGCTGCAAGAGCAGGCGAAAACGGAAGAAATGAATTACGAAACAAATTCGAAGAAGAAGAAAACATAACTCCTGTAATTTTTAGTCAACGAACTGAACAGGTAACTGCTGATTATTTTAATTACGGCACTAATTCATTCAATGAAATTCATCTACATAATGGAGAGTTTCTGCACAATATTGGCTTAAGAGGACAAGGCATGCAAATCGGAATGCTTGATAATGGCTACAACAATTATACTGCCTTAAATGCTTTTGACAGTGTAAGAATTCAAAATCAGGTATTAGGCACCTGGGATTTTGTAAACAGGGAAGCGAATGTAATTAATGATGGAAGCCATGGCATGAATTGCTTTTCAACGATTGCAGCAAATATTCCCGGTCAGTTTATTGGTAAAGCTCCAAAAGCTTCTTTCTGGCTATATAAAACTGAAGATGATTTCGGAGAGTATCCTATTGAAGAATTCAACTGGGTATGTGGTGCAGAAAGAGCAGATAGTTCCGGTGCTGATATCATTTCCTCTTCAGTTGGTTATTATGATTTTGACAATGCCTCCTTCAACTATACCTATGCGGACATGAATGGCAATACCACTATTTCTGCGAAAGGTGCTGACATGGCTGCGAAAAAAGGATTGCTTGTTTTTAATTCAATCGGCAATGAGGGTAATAAACCATGGAAATTTTTAATTACTCCTGCAGATGCTGATAGTGTGGTAGCCGTGGGTGCAGTCACTGCATCAGGAGTTGTTGGTAGTTTTTCCAGTTATGGCCCATCAAGTGATGGACAAATAAAACCAGACATGGCTTCTGTTGGTGTATCTGCTATGATACAAACATCCAGCAACACAATTGGTTTTTCAAACGGAACTTCATTCTCTTGCCCTAATATGGCTGGACTAGGAACATGTTTATGGCAAGGCTTCCCTGAATTCAATAACATGAAAATTATCAGGGCTTTACAAAAAGCAAGTAACAAATTTACATCCCCGGATGACAGAACTGGCTATGGCATTCCGGATATGAAACTTGCTTTTTCAAACTTACTTGTTGACTTCGCTACATCTTCATCTTCTATTTCAAATTGTAACGTTACAGTAAGTTGGAGCAGTAAAGATATTGCTGCCATGAAATATGAGATAGAAAGAAAAGGTCCTACAGAATCAGTTTATACAAAAGTTGGAACACTGAATCCACAAGCAGGCACAATATTGACAAACAGGAACTATCAATTCACAAATGATATTTCAGGTTTGGCTACTGGCAGTTATTCTTATCGGATAAGACAAATAATAGACACAGCGGCTGCAAGTTTTACAGCAATTTATATTGACACTACAACTATCAACTCTCCAACAAATTGCCCCATTGTAAATCCTCCTGAACCTTTTAATGAACGCATTACTGTTCAGCCAAATCCGGTTAGCAATAAAAATCTGATAATTGTTGTAGAAACCTCTTATGCCATTAATAATATGCCTGTCAGTATTTACGACAGTAAGGGAAGTTTGATATTACAATTGAAATACTCAAAAGCTGTTGGCAAAAAAATAATTGAAATACCAATGGTGAAATTTGCCCCAGGCATTTACTACATCAAATTTTTTAATGAGAAGGAAGTATTGGGAACAGTGGAAGCTTTCATCTTATAATTGCTTTTGCAGAAGGACAGCAAACATGCTATCGGCTTTTAGCTCATAGCCTTTCAACAATTCCATCTTTAATAATTTAAAATTAAACCTCTCCTTTAGAAAATCTACTGCTTCTTCATTTTCCTTTTTAAAAACCGAACAGGTTATGTACAATAAATAACCTCCTGGTTTCAGAGCTTTAACAACATTCTCCAAAATGCCTCTTTGGAGTTTTGAGTATTCGTCAATTTTTGCTGGTTCAAAATAATACAATTGCTCTGGTGTGCGGCTCCAGGTTCCGCTGCCACTGCAAGGAACATCAGCAATAATCAAATCAAAAGATTCAGGAGGAACAAATTGCTTTGAATTAACAAGATCGGTAATAAACGATTTATAATTATTGATACCCGCCGCTGTAAACCGTTTTTTCAGATTGAATAAAATATTTTCTCTTACATCACTTACTGTTAATTGAATATTTGTCAAAACATCCTTTGCTAAGATAGATTTGCCTCCACTCGCCGCACAGCAATCCCAAACAGTTTTGACTGTTCCATCAATATTAATGGGAAAAAATTCAGCAACTCTTTGCGAACTGTAATCCTGAATCACTACTTCTTTATCTATTTCCAGCACCGCATCTATTTTAGTATTGTTTGATAATGCCAGACAGCTATTACTTACTGATGTAAAATCAATCGCTTCATTTTTCAATTTCATTTTTACCTGTTTCTCATTTCCCGGCCGCATTCTTAAAAACAAATCAGGCTGTTTCAAAAAAGATGCAGCAAACAATTCAGTTGATAAGCCTTCGCTACATTCGTCCTCCCAGGGAAAAATTTCTTGTACCGTCAAGTTCTTATCTATTGCGGTTAGTTTTTCATGCATTGTCAAACCTATCTGTAAGTTCCATTCTGGTTTGAATGTTGCCAGTATTTCATTTTCTTTGGTAGAGCAAAGAAACAATCCTGCCACTATTTTATCTTCCATGGATAATTTTGACAACGCCTTACCTGACCTGAAATAGCAATAACATAGATGAGATATTTGCTTCCGGTCTTTACTGCCATATTTTTTATTGGCAGAAAAATATTTTTTAATACATAAAGTAAAAGGTTCCTCTCCTTTATAGCTAGACAAAATAGTTGCAGCAGAATTGATATACGAAAAGTAACGGCTCACCCTTGCAATATAAAGGAAAAGAAATGAAGGATAATACTTACAAGAAAGAATTGCATCTTCAATAATCCCTTATCCTAGTTAAAACAATGACAAAATGATTTAATGCGAGACAAAACACCTTTATAGCAAAAAATCAAGCAGATATAAAGGAATCAGTCGTCTGTCTTACCTGTGGTGAACTTAGCCGCATCTAAAAATATTCCCTCAGTTTGCTTACTATATTTATTCTTTAATGCTAGGGCATAATAAAAAATACAAAAGGAAAAAGATAATACCGATATGGTTGGTACTATTTAAACTCTCTTTTTTTTTGAGCAAACGAGTTTATTTTGATAACAATAATGATGACTCAACTCGTTTAAATGATCTGAAATTAAAAATATGTAGGTAGTTCAATAATAAAGGCAAACAATAATACTATCTATGTTGCGGGTGGAAGAGAGAACGGAATATTATCAGACAAGCTGTGGACTCTGAATTATTGATTGTGTAGCATTATCTAAATTAATTTATTCTATTCTAACGCTTCAAGGAATTATCAAGCCTAAACATTTGCCAAAATGATAAATAAAAAAATAAATTTCACTTTTAAAATTAATGATATGAAATCTGCCTTTTTTTTATGCTGGTGTATAATTTTTTCTTTATTACTATTACCTACTGTAGCTCATACTCAAAACCAACAGCTCACATTAAAAATAAAAAGTGAGAATAAAACAATTTGGTCTGAAAATGGGAAATTGGAATCATTAATTAATGAGGCCTATCGTCAAAAATATCACATAATTAAATCTAGGCTACTGGACGAATTGAATAGGCAATTTAAATTATACGCAGATAGATCCATCAGAGAAGTTGAATTCTACATGGATGGACAAAAACAGTTGTCAACCTACTTTTATGAAAGTGAAAAAAAATTATACTTACGCTACTCTTTATTTAATAACGCTATACATTTTCGAATTACTACTCCTGACATACTTTTAGGAATTGGAAAATCCAGAGATGATGATCCTGGCGTATCAATTTTGTATAATGTAACAGCAGATATCCCTTTAGAACAAAATGGCAATTTGGAATCAATAAAATTTGGAATACCAAATTGGAGATTTAGCCTTATCAAATTTACATCCAGTAAACTGGAAAAAAGAACCCATAAAATCGGGAGTGATTTTCTGAAAGGCTGGATAATGAATTATTTATTTACAATTAGCGACTTTAGAAAAGCATTTTATGAGCTTGACATAATTTCTAATTCTATGAACGATTATTTAAATTCAACCATTAAAGCAAATTCAGAATTATTAGGTGAGTTAAAGCTGGATGAAAACAGACAAGTAGATGTAGAAACTGATGGCAATTTCTTACTTGTTTTCCAGCAAATAGCCAATCGGGAATGGTAAAACGAAATGTAACTACAGATGTTAATATCGTTAAAGATAGCCCTAAATCAACCACAAACTATGAAATCCCTACTAGTACATCTCCAACAGATTTTAATAAAAAGAATAATGCACCAAAAAGCCCTAAAAAAATAAAAAAGCCTATAGGGAAGAATTGAGTCCTTTGCAAAATATTAGGTACACTTTGCGCATTATATATCTGTAGCAAAAAGAGTTATCATGATTAGATTTACTTCAGTTGTAATTCAAATTATAATAAGAAGCGGATGCAGTTTTGCGGTACAACTTATATAGTTACAATAATTCAAATTTTGATATTTACGATTTAAATTCAAATACATGGTCAATAGGCGTATTACCTTTCGCAACTACTGGCAGCACTATTATAAAAGCTAACAATATTATCTATCTGGCAGGTGGAAGTGTAAATGGGTTATTATCAGATAAGGTGTGGACGTTGAATTATTGATTTATTCGCAACCATCTTTTTCTCATAATCAGTTATATAAAAATTTCAAATTTTAAAATGTATAAAATGAAAAATGAAAACTTATGCATACTGCTGCTTCTTCTCCTTTCTACTACATTCATTTTAAATTGCGCAAAGGAGTATTCCTGCGAGAATTGTGTTGGTGAAAATAAACCTCCGATAGCAGATGCAGGGGCTAATAAACTTATCTATTTCCCTAGAGACAGTGTGGTACTAGACGGCACTAATTCAAGAGACCCGGACGGAACAATCACAAACTGGCTTTGGTCAAAGTTATCCGGCCCTGCTTCTTTTAGTATTTCCAATCCAATAGAAGCAATAACCTCAATAAAAAATCTGGATTCGGGTATTTATCGGTTTGAATTAAAAGTAACCGACAATGGAGGTTTATCATCAAGAGATACTGTCGAAGTTAAAATAGTGGGAGATTCTACAAGTAACCGCCCACCTGTTGCAAATGCAGGGGCAGACAAGCAAATTGTGCTGCCAATGACTAACGTTACCTTAGATGGTACGGCCTCTACTGATCCTGATAATAATATCAGGGATTATTTTTGGAGATTTATTTCTGGTCCCAATTCTTATAATATCATAAGTCCTGGAAATGTAATAACCGTTGTTACATCACTCCAACAAGGTACTTATGAATTTGAACTGAAAGTAACAGATAGTGGAAACTTATCTTCAATTGATACCACAAAAGTTACAGTATTACCACCATCCAATTACTCCTGCAACTCAAACAGGCCAATAGTTAATGCACAGCTTACACAGATTGGTTCGCTTTCACAATCCAGATATTTGATTGCAATTGCTTCAGCAGGTGATAAAGTTTTTTATGCGGGGGGAATGACAGGTCAGTATGGATCATGGATTAATCATTCCACAATCGACATATTTAATACAGTAACAAATACATGGGCGATAGCCTCATTAAGCGAAGCCCGATTTAGTATTGGCGCTATTGCCGCAGGTAATAAAATATTTTTTGCAGGGGGAAAGAAATATGCAAATGGGAACCAAACTGCTTTCTCTTCAACAGTTGATATTTATGATCTTAACACTAATACATGGTCAGTTTCCAATCTTAGTGTACCAAGATCTGGAGTAGCAACTGCAACAGTCGGCAATAAAGTATTGTTTGCTGGAGGGGAACCTGCCAATGGATTTTCAGATGCAATTGACATTTACGACTTATCTACTGAATCCTGGTCAACTGCTTACTTAAGTGAGCCCCGTATAGGAATATCTGCAGTAACTTTACAAAACAAAGTGTATTTCGCCGGTGGATCTTCGTATACAACTGGCGTATCCGATCATATTGACATTTATAATAATTCTACAAATTCCTGGTCAGTTGCTGCACTTCAAGAAGGACGTATGGACTTATCCGCAACAACAGTTGGCAATAAAATATTCTGGGCAGGGGGAGAAACCTGGCCGGGCTTAGGTGTATTTACATGCGGTGTTGAAATTTTTGATGTCTCTACTGGCACCAGCACTACCAATTATTTACACAATGAAATTTGGTGGGAATACAATTCAGGTCAGCAGGCTGTCGTGAACAATAATAAAATAGCTTTCTGTATTACACCTTGGAATTCACCAAATTTTGATATTTACGATGTTAATACAAATACATGGTCAATAGGCGTATTACCTTTCGTAACTACTGGCAGCACTATTATAAAGGCAAACAATACAATCTATCTTGCAGGGGGTAGTGTAAATGGAGTATTAACAAATAAAGTTTGGAAACTGGAATATTAATTTGTTCAGCATTTTAATAAATTACTATATCAGATAGATGAAGATTCAAACATTAAACCCTAAATAATTAAAACTGAAGAAGGGTAAATTAAGCATATTGCTGCTTTTTGTCATTTCAACTTCAATATTTTTAATTGAGTATAGTAGTATTCCTACTAAAAATGTACCACCTATAGCAGAAGCAGGGGCTGATAAACTTATCTATTTCCCAACAGAAAGTGTATTGCTGGATGGAACAAATTCAAAAGTCCCGGACGGATATACCACAAATTGATTTTAGCTAATAATATCCCACCCGGCATTTTTACTATTGTCAACTCAACTTTTGTTATTGATAAATATATTTAGATGCTGTTATAGTACCACCAGGTGTTCTTGTGGCATAAGATGAATCAGGTTTATTGGAAGAATTGTATATATAAACATAATCCTGAGTAAAATTAGCAGCTGGAGAAGCCGTACTATTCAAAACGAGTTTTACATTATTATTAGCATTGAAAAGACCCGGTCTTACAAGTAAAATTGCTTCATTTTTTATGATCAATGGATTTGATTTTAAATCAAAGCTATACGTCTGAGATGACACTGGAGATAATGGTCCGCCTGGTGTCGATGCAGCTAATTGATCTAATCCAATCAAATTAATACCATTTGGAGAATAAGTATATTGATTTTTCAATACCTGGATCGGAGGCAAAATTCCAGTTTTTAAATAGTGAATGTCACTTGTTATTTTCCCGGTTGGGTCATAACTATATACCGCACTATCTGTAACTGTAAATCCTGATATACCTATTTTAAAAGAGGAAGAAGTGTAAACAGACGCTGCAGCATTATAATAATAAATTGTTACTACACTATCAATTCCTGCCGATACTAAAGCCGGCGATTTCTGAATGCTGTTTAAAATAATTCCAGCTATATTCCTGTTTATTTTTAGTTCATTGTCAACAACTGTTCCTCCAGACACCCCTGATGTAGTTTCCTTAATCAATCTTTTTTGAGAGTCATAGGAATAGGTTACTACGGTGGAATCGCTACCTGTTTTTGAAATTATTTTTACCAACAGTTGATTAACTGTAGCTCCACCGGATATTGTTCCCCAGTCAATTTCTTTTTGACAGGAAGACATAACAATAACTGAAAGGATTACAATATTTGCAAAACTTTTTTTCATATACCCAGTTTGATTAATTTAAAATTTAAAGTTCAAGAAGTGTCTTCACCGGATCTTTCCCAATCAACAACTGCTCAGGATTCTCCAGTAATTCTTTTACTCTCACCAAAAAACCAACTGACTCTCTTCCATCAACTATGCGATGATCATAGCTAAGAGCCAGGTACATCATCGGTTTTACTACAACTAGTCCGTTTACCACCATTGCCCTTTCCTGAATTTTATGCATTCCAAGAATTGCACTTTGCGGAATATTGATAATCGGTGTGCTCATTAAAGAACCAAACACTCCCCCATTCGTAATAGTGAATGTTCCTCCGGTTAAATCCTCTGCTGTTAGTTTGCTGTCTCTTGCTTTTCCTGCTAGTTCTACAACACTTCTTTCCACATCGGCCATGCTCATACTTTCTACATTCCGCATTACCGGCACCGTTAATCCTCTTGGTGTGCTTACCGCAATACTGATGTCCGCATAATCATGATATACTAACTGGTCACCATCAATATATGCATTCACCGTTGGCCATTCCGCCAATGCAGTGGCACATGCTTTTGCAAAGAAACTCATGAATCCAAGTCCAACGCCATGTATTTCTTTGAATTTCTCTTTATACTGTTTTCTTATTTCCATGATGTTGGTCATGTCCACTTCATTAAAAGTGGTAAGCATTGCCGTGGTGTTCTTAGCTTCAACTAATCTTCTTGAAATCGTTTTCCGCAGGTTGCTCATTTTCTCTGTCCGCACATTACGGCTAAATAATTCAGTTCCTGCAAACGCTTTTTTGCCAGGATTGGAAAGTGCGGCCAGCACATCATCTTTTAATATTTTTCCTGCTGGTCCGGTAGCTTTAACAGTTGTTGGATCTACTTTTTTATCTGCAATCATTGCAGATGCAACAGGACTTGCTTTAATATCATTCGGTACAGAAGTTACAGGCGCAGAAGATGCCGCCTGCTTTTTTTTCTTTGTTCCATTATCATTTTCAAATTTCACTACCGTTTCTGCAGCTTCAACTGCCGACTTCTCTGGTTTTGGAGCAGATTCATCAATACTTGCAAGCAAATCACCTATTTTAATGGTATCGCCTTCGGCTATTGAGCCAAGTTTTAAAACACCGGCCTGCTCTGCATTCACTTCAAATGTTGCTTTTTCACTTTCCAATTCTGCAATTACTTCATCTCTTTCTACATATTCACCATCTTTCTTAGTCCATTTCAACAAGGTTACTTCACTAATGGATTCGCCTACTGTTGGAACTTTTATTTCAATCATAACTTTATTTTCAAAAAAATTAAATACTAAATGCTGTTTCAATAATCTCAGCCTGTTCTTGATGATGCACTTTATTGTAACCAGTAGCAGTAGAAGCTGATGGTTGTCTGCTAATCGTACCAAAGTTGATACTTTTCAGGTTCATTTGCAAAAACGAAGCTGCACCCATATTCTGTGGCTCTTCCTGTACCCAAAACCAGGTTGCCTTGCTATATTTCTGTTGCAACTCTGCCAACTGTTTATAAGGCAAAGGATATAATTGCTCCACTCTTATAATTGCTACATCGGTTCTGTTATCTTTTTGCTGACGTTCAGCAAGGTCAAAATAAATTTTACCACTACAGAATAATACTTTTTTTATTTTGGAAGCATCTGCATTTTTATCATCAATAACTTCTTTAAAAATACCCTGCGTAAATTCTTCAACTCTTGAGTAAGTACCCGGGTGACGAAGATTAGCTTTCGGTGTAAATTCAATCAACGGCTTTCTGAACGGCCATGCCAGTTGTCTTCTTAGGGCATGAAAGAAATTAGCTGATGTTGTAATGTTTGTTACAACCATATTCAGTTCAGCACACATCTGTAAAAAACGTTCCAGTCTGGCACTGCTATGTTCCGGTCCCTGACCTTCATATCCATGTGGCAACAACATGGTTACACCATTCATTCTGTTCCACTTCTGCTCTCCTGCCGCAATAAATTGGTCAATCATAATCTGTGCACCGTTTCCAAAATCACCAAACTGAGCTTCCCAAACTACTAATGCATCTGGGTTTGCAAGACCATAACCATATTCAAATCCCAATACACCATATTCACTCAATAAAGAATTATAAATTCTGAATTTCCCATCTGCACCCGGAATTTCACTCAACCGATTATATGCTTTATCGGTTACTTCATCTCTTAACACAGCATGACGATGAGAAAAAGTTCCCCGCTGAACATCCTGTCCACTCATTCTTACATCCTTTCCATCAAGTAACAAACTTCCATAAGCCATTAATTCGGCCGTGGCCCAGTCAACCTTATTTTCAGTTTCAAAAAGTTTTTTCTTATCGTTAAGTATTTTTTCAACCTTTCTCAACGGTTTATAATCTTCTGGCCATTTCATTATGGCATTAAATACAGTATCGAAATTTTCCTTTGTAATGCTTGTAACCGGAGACTGATCAAAATCATCGGCAGTAGCTTTTCGCAATTTTCTCCATGCTTCTTCAGGCTTCTGATATTGATAAGGTAATGGATGTTGTTTTATTCCATCCAAACGTTCCTGCAAATCATCCCAAAACTTCTTCTCCATTTCCTTTACCATCACCTGGGCATTTTCATCACCGGTATCCAATAACCTTTTTACATAAATCTCCCTTGGGTTTGGATGCTTCTCAATCAACGCATACATGTGTGGTTGGGTAAACTTAGGATCATCGCCTTCGTTATGGCCATGCTTACGATAGCAAACCATATCAATAAAAATATCCGAATTAAATTTCTGTCTGAACCTTGTTGCTATCTCCACACACTTCACTACCATTTCAGGATAATCACCATTCACATGAAATACCGGAGCTTGTATAGCAGCGGCTAATGAAGTACAGTAGTCGGAACTACGGGCATCATCAAAGTCAGTAGTAAACCCAATCTGATTATTTATTACAAAATGCATCGTTCCACCTGAATAATATCCATTCAGGTAAGACATTTGCAAACACTCATACACAATTCCCTGCCCGGCAAGAGAAGCATCACCATGTATTAGTATCGGAAGTATCTTGTCATAATCTGAATTATAAATAGCATCCGCTTTTGCTCTGGCAAAACCAATTACCACCGGATCAACAGCTTCCAGATGCGATGGATTCGGCATCAGTTTCAGATAAATATCTTTATCAGATGCTGTTTTTAATTTACTACCAAAACCCATATGATATTTCACATCACCAGAACCCATTGTCTGATCCATTTTGGCTGTTCCTTCAAATTCACTAAAAATCTGTTCGTAGGTTTTACCCATTGTGTTGGCCAACACATTTAATCTTCCTCTATGTGCCATTCCTATCACCACTTCTTCCACTTCATTATCCGCAGCCACATTGATGATTGCATCCAGAGCAGGAATAAATGTTTCGCCACCTTCTAAAGAAAAACGTTTCTGACCAATGTATTTTGTGTGCAGAAATTTTTCAAACATCACACCCTGATTTAATTTTTCAAGGATGCGTCTTCTTTGTTCAGTGGGCAATGGCTTAGCAATCAGGTTCTCAAATTCTTTTGTAAGCCAATCCACTTTTTCCTGGCTGCTGATGTATTTGTATTCAATGCCAACCGGCCCGGCATATATTTTTTTTAAATGAGCAACAATGGTTCGCAAAGAAGTATTTCCTAACCCCAATAATTTGCCAGCTTCGAAATTTGTATCAAGATCAGCTTCACTAAAACCAAAAAAATCAAGATTTAAATTAGCTCCTCTGTCCTTTCTTTTACGGATGGGATTGGTGTTTGCAATTAAATGCCCCTTGTTTCTGTAGCCTAGTATTATCCTGTACACACCTATTTCTTTCGTCCATTCAGCATCACTTATTCCTGTAAGAGAAGGGGAACCACCAGATCCGTTACTTATTACACTCGTTACACCATTCCCCTTTTCAGCGGTAGCATTTGACATAGCGAAATCAAACCCTTCAAAAAATTTTTTGAGGTCTGCATCCACACTTTCCGGATTTTTTAAAAAATCACGGTACATATTCTCAATAAAAGCTGGAGAAGAACTGGTGATATAGGAGAAATCCTTCATTAATGGGCTATTTGAAATTGACTAATTTAAGGGTCACAAATATCGTTGAAATAAACGAAAAACCGGGTTCATTTTGAGGGTTTTACACTACACTGACCGCTTTGCTCAAGACAGTTCTGGCTTCTTAAAAGGGGCAAAACAATCCATCCAATTAAATTGGTCAAAATTTGGTGGTTAAAGCTCCCAGCCCTACCTTTGCCGTCCGTTAAAATTAATAAGAATGGCTAATCATAGTGCAACAAAAAAAGATGCCCGTCAGGCAGCAAAAAGAACAATAAGAAACAAGTATTACGGAAAAACTACCCGTAATGCAATTCGTGACTTGAAGGCAACTGAAGGTTCAGCAATGGGTGAGCAGTTTCCTAAAGTAGCTGCTATGATCGACAAATTAGCTAAGCGCAACGTTATACATAAGAATAAAGCAGCTAACCTGAAAAGCAAATTGGCTAAAAAAGCAAACGCAGCTAAAGCAGCAAAATAATAATAGCAAATAAATTATTTAAAAGGCATCTCAATCTGGGATGCCTTTTTTAATTTAGTCCAATATTTTTTGAGCCAGCGACATTACTACTATCATCGTCTGTTGTAATCTTTGATTTGTTAATTTATTATCTTTCAGTGAAAGAAAATAAATTAATCTCTCTTCATCGTTCAGTAATTCTATCAGCATTATGAAAAATTCTTTAACGCTTTTAATTCTCATAATAGTCACAACAATTACAGGTAAAAGTCAGAATATCACAACAAAGTTCGAACAATCAAAAGGCACACAAACTCCAACCTATTTTGAAATCATTGACTGGTGGAAAAAGCTGGATGAAAAATCAGGTAAAGTAAAAATGCTCACCATGGGAATGACGGATGCGGGCTATCCGCTTCATCTGATTGTTGTCGGAAATAAGGGTGATTACAATTTTGAAAACATTCGTAAGAACAATAAAAGAATCATACTTATTAATAACGGTATTCATCCTGGCGAACCCGATGGAATTGATGCTAGTATGTTATTAGTAAGAGACATCGTACAGAACAAATACAAAATTCCCGACAACATTGTCCTTGCATTTATTCCTGTATATAATATTGGTGGCTGCTTAAATCGTAGTAGCAATTACAGGGTAGATCAGGATGGGCCGGAAGAATTTGGGTTCCGTGGCAACTCACAAAATCTGGATTTGAACCGTGACTTTATTAAATGCGATTCAAAAGACGCAAGGGCATTCATAGAAATTTTTCACATGCTTGATCCGGATGTATTGGTTGATAACCATGTCAGCAACGGAGCAGATTATCAGCATATCATTACATTATTAACTACGCAGCACAATAAGTTGGGCGGCGAAATGGGTAAATTCCTGAGTACACAATTCGAACCAGGTATT
The DNA here is from genome assembly GCA_038257235.1 of Chitinophagales bacterium. Classification (GTDB taxonomy): domain Bacteria; phylum Bacteroidota; class Bacteroidia; order Chitinophagales; family Chitinophagaceae; genus JJ008. The sequence continues at coordinate 2,182 of JBBSJN010000004.1, read as the reverse complement.
TATGCCTCGATGAAACAAAAAGGATACGGTCTTATTCCTTATGTAAATTCTTTCGGTGATACACCGGAAAATGGCTGGCCGGAGTATTGGGATAGTCCCCGCTATAGTAGTGGCTTTGCTGCCTTATGGAATACCTTTTCTTTTGTTCCCGAAACACACATGCTGAAATCGTACGACCTCAGAGTAAAAGCAACTTATGCGTTAATGCAATCTTTCATAGAGTATGTTGCAAAAAATAGTGAACAAATAAAACAAATCCGAAACCAGACAAAACAAAATATCAAAACAACAAATGAATTTCCGGTAAGATGGTCATTGGACAAATCACTATTTAAAGAAATACTCTACAAAGGTTTTCAGTCTGGTTACAAACCAAGTGAGGTTTCTGGTCTGCCAAGATTATTCTACGACAGAAGTAAACCATTTGAAAAATCAATTTCGATTTTCAATTACTATGCTGTAAAAAATACAGTTATTAAACCTAAAGCTTATATCATTCCGCAAGGTTGGTGGAAAGTAATTGACCTTCTAAAATTGAATAAAGTAGAAATGATTCAGTTAAAAAAAGACACAACAGTAGAAGTGGAGTTTTATAAAATAGAAGACTACAAAGCAATGGCCCGTCAGTATGAAATGCACCACATGAACAGTGATTTAAAAACATCTACAATATCACAAAAGGTTTCATTCAGAAAAGGAGACTGGTATATTCCTTTGAATCAGGTTGCCAACCGATACTTGATTGAAACATTGGAGCCTCACAATGAAGACTCTTATTTCTCCTGGAATTATTTTGATGCAATACTCGGACAAAAAGAAGGATACTCAGCTTATTCTTTTGAAGACATTGCTGCAGACTATTTAAAAAAGAATCCTGAAGTAAAAACTAAACTTGATCAGCGGGTAGCTACTGATACTGCATTTGCAAAAAGTGGAAGATCTCAGTTGAATTTTGTTTATCAGAATTCGCCTTGGTTCGAACCAGCTTTAAATCAGTATCCTGTTTATCGGGTTATTAAGTAATATATAGTTAGTTAATCTCTTGTGCCAGATTATCTTTATTTATTGCATCCTTTATTGAATTGTCAAGTTTTTTAAAAATCTTTCTTCCCATTATTAAACTGGCAATCAATACAAGGATACTTAGGTAGCCTACCCAATTATAACGCATTATTTTTCCGGCAGCATCTGTAATTACAATTACACCGGCTGCTAAAGAAGCTATGCCACTTCCAAGCTGTTGTACACTTCCATTAATACTCATATAACTTCCTCTTTGTTCCTGCGATACTACTTCACTTATCATGGCCTGTGCAGTTACCGCTCTTCCTGTTGCAAGTATAAACCAGATTGCAAAAAATAAAAGAACGATGCTAAAATGAACAGTTGGCATTGCAGTAATGATCAGCACCATAAATAATGATAGAAAAACAGCCCATGAAAAAACAGGAAGCTTCCCGATAGAGTCAGAAACTCTGCCTAAATAGATGGCGGCAAATAAAGAGGCAATTCCACCAACCAGATATATCATTGGAATCAGGTCTTTTGAAAATCCCATATTGAATTCTATATATGGATTAATAAATGGAATAATAAGAAAATGCCCCATCATTAACAGACAGGCAAATACCAAAGCAGTTCGTTGAGCAGGTACCTTACATACTGTAATTAGAGCTTTAAATGGAGACTCAGATTTATTTTTGACTACAATATGCCCCTTTATAGATGGAACAAATTTTACAATTAATGGAACAAAGACAACTCCCAAAGATCCAACAAGAATAAAAGGAACATGCCAATCGTAATTAAACAAATTCGTTAAGTACAACGAAATGGGAACCCCAATAATTGAAGCTACTGCAAAAGCACTCATCACAGCACCCATTGCTCTGCCTCTTCTTTCATAAGAAAAAAGATCAGCAACAATTGCAAGAACTTGTGCTCCAATAATTCCTCCAAAAAGACCTGCAAGAATTCTGGCAGCCAATAAAAGTTCAAATGAATAAGCAAATCCGCAACAAATTGTTCCAATCAAAAATCCTATATAAGCAAATAAAAGAGATTTCTTTCTATCAAACCGGTCAATCACAAGAGCAATTACCAACCCCGATATAAAAGCACTGATTGAATAAGAAGCGACAAGAAGACTAAATTGAAAAGCCGTTATTTTAAAATAAGGAAT
>JBBSJN010000003.1:0-37949 GCA_038257235.1 Chitinophagales bacterium | reverse complement strand
GCAAACAGAATTCATAACTGTTAAAGGAGGTTTGCACGGCAAATTCGAAAAACAAAAGAATAGTGAGGTTAACAAGGCTATTATGGAATTTATTATGTCCACACCGGCATTTAAAGGAAAATAAATTGAGTAGAACAAAGATCGCAATATTAGTGTTGGCATTGCTGAATGTGATGTGCAGTAAAAAAATTTCCACTCCGCCGGAAACAACGCTACCGCCTGTATCGAATGCAGTGGTTTTAAATGCAGACGGGCCGGGTAACACCTATGAACTCATCAATAGTAAACTGACTCCCGGATTTGATGCAGTGGAAAATCCTGAATGTGTTCACCCTTCTTTCGGCAGGCATATTGCTGAGGTATGGGATGCTGATTTGAACAGTTATGTTTTTGAATTTTATAGTCATGTGGCAGAAGATAATGATCGTTGTATTGCATTTGACAGGCAACGGATTGAAATTAAAACCTACGATAAATCACCTGCAAATCTTATTGGTACAACAGGAGAAACGATAACCTACAAATGGCGATTCAGAATAGCTCCGGGTTTTAAACCTTCATCAAGCTTTACACATATTCACCAGATAAAACCTGTGAATGGTGATGACGGAAACCCTTTATTTACATTAACAGCAAGAAAAGGAACACCCAATAAGTTAGAATTGATACATGATAACACTACTAAAGTGTCAATTGTTAATTTATCACTTTTTGAAGGAGTGTGGGTAGAGGCAACCGAAATTATAAAAGTAGGTGCTAATGGAACATATTCAATGGTTATAAAAAAAGTTAGCGATGGAACTACAATTTTAAATTACAGCAGTAATAATATTATGACCATCCGGCCAAGTAATGATTTCATCCGGCCGAAATGGGGCATATACCGGAGTTTAAATACTCCGGTTGATCTGAGAGATGATAGTATCCGGTTCAATGCATTCAGTATTGAAGAAAAGCAATAAATTTAATCCTCTTTATTTTCTGTATGAAGAGTTTATTTGCTGATTAATTATTAAAAACTTGATTGACTATGTTGAATTTTAGAGTGGATAATAAGATTGCTTTAGTAACAGGTTGCAGCAAGGGTATCGGTATGGCTATTGCTATTGCATTGGCAGAATCTGGTGCTGATATAATTGGAGTAAGTAATAGCATGCCGGCAACAGGCAGTGAAGTAGAAAAAGCGGTTGAGGCTGCCGGAAGAAAATTTTATGCTTATGCTGCTGATTTTTCAAACAGAGATTCACTTTATGAATTTTTAAATAAAGTAAAAGCTGATCACCCCCGTATAGATATTTTGATTAATAATGCAGGACATATTATGCGGAAGCCTGTAGCAGAACATCCAGACGAATACTGGGATGCAATCATAGATATTAATTTGAATGCACAATTCATAATAACAAGAGAGATTGGAAAACGAATGGTAGAGGAGAAGAGCGGAAAAATTGTTTTCACCTGTTCGTTGTTAAGTTTCCAGGGTGGAATCAATGTACCCGGTTATGCTGCAAGTAAAGGTGCTGTTGCCTCTTTGTTAAAAGCATTTGCCAACGAATGGGCGCAACATGGTATAACTGTGAATGGTATTGCACCGGGTTATATTGCAACAGATAATACAACTCAATTAAGAGAAGACGCTGAAAGAAGTAAAGCGATTTTGGCGAGAATCCCGGCTAACCGTTGGGGTACACCAGAGGATATGGCAGGTGCTTATGTTTTCTTATCTTCATCCGCATCCGACTATGTAAATGGCACTATACTTACTGTTGATGGAGGATGGATGGGACGATAACTTTAATATTCTACAATTTTAAATATTTATTAAAATGCAAATAAGATTTCAAAATAGTCCGGTTGAAACAAAGCAAATGACGACAGAGCAGCTACGTCAGAATTTTTTGATAGAAGGATTGATGCAGCCAGGAACAATTCAACTAACATATTCTCATTACGATAGAATGATTGTTGGTGGTGTAATGCCAATTGCAGATCCTATTAACTTGCCAAAGGAAGAAGAATTAAAAGCAAATTATTTTTTGGAGAGAAGAGAGATGGGAATTATTAATGTGGGAGGAAAAGGAGCTGTTAAAGCTGATGGAATTTCATACGAACTTGAAAAACTGGAATGTGTTTATTTATCCAAAGGAACTTTAGAAGTAAATTTTAGTAGCTTTTCGGATAAAAATCCTGCCATCTTTTATTTATTATCTGTACCGGCTCATCATTCTTTTATTAATAGAAAAATGACAAAGGCAGAAGCTTCACCTGTTCATCTGGGAGATATTTCAACTTCTAATAAAAGAACGATCTATAAATACATTCATAATGATGGTATTCAAAGCTGTCAATTAGTAATGGGCTTAACTACATTGGATGAAGGAAGCGTATGGAACTCTGTTCCTCCGCATACACATACGAGAAGAATGGAAGCTTATTTCTATTTTGATCTGGATGCTGCACAAAGGGTGATGCATTTTATGGGAGAGCCGCAGGAAACAAGACATCTGGTAATGGCAAATAATGAAGCGGTACTATCTGCTCCCTGGAGTATGCACTTTGGTGTAGGAACTGCTAATTATGGTTTTATCTGGGGCATGGCGGGAGAGAATAAAGAGTTTACAGATATGGACCCCGTTCCGGTTGCAACGATAAAATAAAAAAAAGTTGCCCGAAAGTCGTCATTGCTAATGAAGTGATTACTTCGGTCGTTCCTCCCTCGTAATGGCGATTTACATTTATGGAACAGCTTCTTTAGAATAATAGTATGAAAAAAGTACTATGTTTTGGTGAACTGCTTTTAAGATTACCGCCTGCACATGGCGGTGTATGGTTAAAGGATAACCAGATGCCTGTCTTTATCGGTGGTGCAGAATTAAATGTAGCCACAGCATTGTCTGTGTGGGGAGTGCCGGTAAAATATTTTACGGCTTTACCGGATAATATCATTTCAAAAGACATTATTGCTTATCTCGATGAAAAGAAAATAGACACCTCTTCTATTCAACTGTCAGGCGAACGGATTGGCTTATATTATTTACAGCAAGGTGCTGATATGAAAAGTGCTGAAAATGTTTTTGACAGAAAAAATTCTTCTTTTGCCACACAGAAAACAAGTATTGTTAACTGGTATGAAGTATTGGAAGATGTATCCTGGTTTCATTTCAGTGCTATTGCGCCGGCAGTAAGTGAAACAGCCGCCGCACTATGTGCTGAAGGGTTAGCAGCAGCACACAAAAAGGGCCTTACTATTTCGGTAGACCTTAATCATAGAAAATTATTGTGGCAGTATGGAAAAGAAGCTTCGGATGTAATGTCTGCATTAGCGAAATATTGCACAGTAATAATGGGCAATGTATGGTCAGCAAATTCTTTATTGGGAATTCCTGTTGATGATGCCATTCATGCAAAAGGTCGGCAGCAAGATTATCTTTTACAAGCTACAGAAACAGCTAATCATATTTTTGAAAAATTTCCCAATTGCAAATGGGTAGCTAACACTTTCAGGTTTGATGCAAGTAGTAATAAGATTGAATATTATGCTGCATTAAATACAATGGATGCACAATCTGTTTCGCCACTCTTCAAAACAGAAACAGTAATTGAAAGGGTGGGAAGCGGAGATTGTTTTATGGCAGGATTAATTTATGGTATTATCAACCAACATTCACCAAAAAATATTATCAGTACAGCTGCCGGAGCAGCATTTGGTAAGTTGCAGGAAGTTGGTGATGCAACTAACAACAGCATTCAGTACATTCAAAAGATCGTTCGTAAATTTACCGAAACTGATTAATTAGTTTCTTCTATAAGTTTATTAAAGAAATTGTCAGTTAGATTTTATACAACTGATAATCAGCTTACTGTATTCTGCTGTTTTTTTAGTACCTTAATAAAAGTTTATCTTAGCAGCTATCCTGCGAATAGCATATTATTTCTGAAAATATATTCAGTTCATACAGTCGCTTTAACTGTATTTATTTATCAATTTTTAAAATAAAATTTTCTATGATTGCTACGCCAACTGAAAAAAGATCTGTTTATAAATCGTATGCCTTGCACAATTACAGACAGATACCTCAATTAAGCCGGTTAACTGAAGAACAAATAAAAGACATTGATGTGGTGGGGCATGTATTGCCATTTAAGTCCAACAACTATGTTGTGGATGAGTTGATCAACTGGGAAAATGTTCCGGATGATCCCATCTTTACTTTGACTTTTCCAAGAAGAGATATGTTGAAGCCTGAGCATTATAAAAAAATGGAAGCAACTCTTGATAGAGGTGCATCAAGAGATGAAATAAAAAAAGTGGCAAACGAAATCCGCATGGAGCTGAATCCGCATCCTGCCGGACAGTTAGAACATAATGTTCCGATGATTGAAGGTCATAAATTATCCGGAATGCAACATAAATACCGGGAGACTGTTTTATTTTTTCCAAGTCAGGGGCAAACCTGCCATGCTTATTGCAGCTTTTGTTTTCGCTGGCCACAGTTTGTAGGAATGGATGAATGGAAATTTGCAATGAAGGAAACAGAGTTACTCGTAAAGTACCTGCAAGAACATACGGAAGTAACTGATTTACTTTTTACTGGTGGTGATCCGATGATCATGAAGAATAAAATTTTCGCTACTTATATTGATGCATTATTAGAAGCGGATATTCCCAATCTGCAAACGATACGAATTGGTACAAAAGCATTAGGTTACTGGCCGTATAAATTTTTAACTGATGACGATGCCCAAGACACACTCAGAACTTTTGAAAAAGTAGTAAAGAGTGGAAAGAATTTAGCTATCATGGCACACTTTAATCATCCGACGGAACTTTCAACTGACGCTGTAAAGGAAGCTATAGCAAAGGTTAGAGCCACCGGAGCACAAATAAGAACTCAATCTCCATTGATGAAAAACATTAATGCAGATGCTGATACCTGGGCAACCATGTGGAGGCAGCAGGTAAATCTGAATTGCATTCCTTATTATATGTTTGTAGCAAGAGATACGGGAGCACAGCACTATTTTAAAGTACCATTAGTAGAGGCCTGGAACATTTTTCAAAAAGCGTATCAACAAGTAAGTGGTGTGTGCCGCACGGTACGGGGCCCAAGTATGAGTACTACTCCGGGCAAAGTGCAAATGTTGGGGGTAAGTGAAGTAAATGGAAAAAAAATTATGACATTTAGGTTTTTGCAGGGAAGAAACCCTGATTGGGTAGCAAAACCATTTTTTGCAGAATATAATGATGAAGCTATTTGGCTGGACGATCTGAAACCTGCCTTTGGTGAAAAAAATTTCTTTTTCGAAAACGAACTAAACGACATTTTTAATGAAGAGCTTAACAAAAACAAAGTCGATAACTTCGAGTAATAATGTGAAGGGAGTAGAAAAAAAGCATTTGTATCTAAATCCAAATGTTGTTGGTTTAAAAGAATCTCCGACATTACGCATCAATCAGCATTGCAAAGAGCTGGCTGCAAAAGGGAAGCGTATTTATAAATTAGGTTTAGGACAGTCGCCTTTTCCTGTTCCTGAACCGGTAGTAAATGCGTTGCGCCTGTATGCACCGCAGAAAGATTATTTACATGTGCAGGGTTTGCCAGAGCTGCGAAAAACAGTAGCAGAATTTCATAGAAAAAAAGATGGAGTTGATATTTTACCCGACAATGTAATCATCGGGCCAGGCTCAAAAGAATTATTATTCCTGCTTCAAATGGTTTTTGAAGGTGAAGTAATCATTCCAAGTCCAAGTTGGGTTTCTTATTTGCCGCAAGCGAAAATTATAGGAAATACAATACACATTATTCAGACAACTGCTGAAAATAAATGGCGGTTATTACCTGAAGAGATAGAACATTTTTGTAGCGAAAATAAAAGGCCGGATAATAATCCTTATTTGCTTATTCTGAATTACCCGGGCAATCCGGATGGAATAACCTACGGTGCTGAAAGTGTTAAACAATTAGCTGAGACTTGCAGGAGAAATAATATTTATATACTCTCCGATGAAATTTACGGACAGTTACATCATCAGGGTAAACATGTTTCTATAGCAAAATATTATCCCGAAGGAACGATCATCAGTTCAGGTTTATCCAAATGGTGTGGAGCAGGCGGATGGAGATTAGGTACATTTTCTTTTCCTCCCAAATTACATTGGCTGATGGATGCAATGGCGGCTGTTGCAAGTGAAACCTATACTTCTGTAAGTGCGCCTATTCAATATGCTGCAATACAAGCTTTTTTATGCGGCTCGGAAATAGAAAATTATTTAAGTCATGTAAGAAAAATTCTGGCCTTGCTTGGAAAAGAAACTGCTACCATTCTAAAGAATGGAAACATCAGCGTTAATGATCCTACAGGCGGATTTTATCTTTTTCTCGACTTTACTCCGCTTACTGAAAAATTAGCGAAGCGGGGCATAACCAATGGCAGCATTCTTTGTGATCGTTTATTAGATGATTGCGGAGTAGCCATTCTTCCGGGTGTTGATTTTAACAGGCCGGCTGAAGAATTATCTGCCCGTTTATCTTATGTTGATTTCGATGGAGCCAAAGCCCTTTCCGCAAGCTATTCAATTTCACTACATGAGAAATTACCTGCTGATTTTCTGCTGCAATATTGTGGTAATGTTATAGAGGCTGCTGAAAAAATTGTAGAATGGGTGAGTGCTGAGTAAACATTCTTTTATCAGCAGCATATAGAATGTACCTAAGCTTTGCTTATGGTTGAAGTTTTCAGGTTGCTTTTTTTTCCGAAAACAACTCCTGCATTTTTCAGAAAAAATAGTACAGCCAGCATAAAGCCAATTAAAATTAATAATGCAATTTCCTGTTTTACAAAACGCAACCAATACACTTCCATCAATATAAAGCCGTGAAAAAAACAAATCAATTTTGCGGTAAATCCATGACTGAAGCCCTGTTTGGTAAGTAAGTGATGAATATGTGTTTTGTCTGGCGAAAATGGCGATTTGCCAATCCAGATTCTTGTTGCAAATACCCGTAGTGTATCAAATACAGGAATGAGTACAATGCCTAAAACAAAAACGGGGGCATGCGGTAAAACGGGATTGCTTGCAAATTGGTTTACCTCTATCAGCCTTATACATAAAACGGCTATAACAAATCCAAGTACCAGTGAACCGGTATCGCCCATAAAAATTCTTGCAGGATTTAAATTAAAATACATAAAGGCCAGCATCCCTCCGGCTAAAGCAAAAGCGATTAGTGCAGTATTTAGATCTCCGGCCATTGAAAGAAAAATGCCTACCGTTACAAGGCTCATAAATCCTATTCCTCCGGCAAGGCCATCTATACCATCTATTAAATTAAATGCATTGGTAATTCCAACCACGGCCACAATTGTAAAACTGTATTGTGCCATTAATGGCAATTCGTTTATTCCAAATAAACCTTCAAAAGAAGTAATACGGATACCAGAGAGTGCAATTAAAGTAGCAAGCCCAAATTGTATTACGAATTTATATTTAGCAGAAAGATCTTTTAAGTCATCCATCATTCCCAAACCAAATAAAACAGTTATAGAAAAGAAAAAACATATTTGCTCAACACTATTACTAAAAGGAAACCATAGCAGCAAAGCCATAAACATACCTGCTACTATTGCAATGCCTCCCATAGTTGGGATGGGCGATGCATGTTCTTTCCGGGCATCCGGTAAATCGTACAAACTGTATTTTTTTATCAGGCTGATAATTGGAGGAATAGTAATAAGCGTTACAACAAAAGCTGTAATAAAACAAAGCAAGGCAAACTTGTATTCACGGAATAGCAAATCAAGTTGTAATAACTGAAGAAGGTGGTTTTTCATTATCCTGGTTTTTAAGACAGGGCTAGGATTAAGAATACAATTTAGAAGTCTTTAACAAAAACAGCAAGTGGTTTTTAAAATTTTGCTTCGGGTAATGGTTTTACCTTATAAGGTTGCAGTATTTCGGATATAAGGTAGGATATTTGCTAAAGCAGTACCGTAAATTTCACATACGTAAATTTGTCACAAAGAATTTATTATCTCTTCTTTATCAAATATATTATCAAGTCCCATCGAATACCTGAAAGGTGTTGGCCCGCAAAAGGCTGATCTCTTTAAAAAGGAGTTGAACATTTTTACATTTGGCGATTTGTTGGAGCATTTCCCTTTTCGTCACGTTGATCGTACAAAAATCAATTTTATAAAAGACATAAATCCGCAAATGGATTTTGTGCAGATAGCTGTTGTTGTAGTTAGCCTGGAAGTGGTAGGTCAGCGACAGGGAAAAAGGTTAGTAGCCGAAGTAAAAGATAAAACAGGTCGTATGGAACTGACCTGGTTTCAAAGTTTGAGCTGGGTACAGAAGTCGATAGAAGTAGGGCAATCCTATCTTGTATATGGACGGGTGAGTTTTTATAATGGCCAGCCGCAGATGGTTCATCCAGAAACAGAATTATTGGCAAAAGATCAGCTGGCAGGAAAAAATTTCCTTGAACCGGTTTACTCTACAACAGAAAAATTAAAGGCAAGAGGATTAGGTGGAAGACAAATTGGTAAGCTTACACAACTGCTGATGGGAATGGTGCATGAAAAAGATGTACCCGAAAATTTACCTGAAAGTATCCTGAACAAATTGAAACTGATAAACCGTTTTAAGGCTTACAGACAAATACATTTTCCGCAGAATGCAGAGGAGTTTAACGAAGCAGTAAGACGATTAAAGTTTGAAGAATTATTTCTTGCACAATTGCGGATGAATATGTTGCGGAGTCAGCGGCATCGCTTTTCAAAAGGTCCTGTATTTGAAAAAGTAGGTGACTTGTTTAATACCTTTTATGATAAACATTTACCATTTCAATTAACAGGTGCTCAAAAAAGAGTGTTTAAAGAAATAAGGAATGATACAGCAAGAGGAAAACAAATGAATCGCCTGTTGCAGGGAGATGTTGGCAGCGGAAAAACAATCGTTGCAGTACTTTGTATGTTATTGGCTGCTGATAATGAGTATCAATCCTGTTTGATGGCACCAACTGAAATTTTAGCACAGCAACATTTTCAAACGATCAGTAGCTTGTTGGAAAAAATGCCTGACTGGCGGTCAGACAGGGATGTGCCGGTGCAAATATTAACTGGTTCAACAAAAGCAGCAGCCCGCAGAAAAATATTACAACAACTTATAGATGGCCAGCTACAAATCTTAATTGGTACTCATGCAGTAATTGAAGAAGTAGTTCAGTTTAAAAACCTAGGAATCGTTATAATTGATGAACAGCACCGGTTTGGTGTGGCGCAACGAGCAAAGCTTTGGCAGAAAGCGGCTGTGCCGCCGCATATTTTGGTGATGACGGCAACGCCAATTCCACGAACATTGGCTATGACAGCTTACGGAGACCTGGATTATAGTGTAATTGATGAATTGCCCCCCGGCCGGCAACCTGTTACTACTGTTCATCGTTATGAATCGCAGCGAAGTAAAGTAATGAGTTTTATACGAACAGAAATTGACAAAGGGCGGCAGATATATATAATTTTTCCATTAATTGAAGAAAGTGCCAAGCTTGACTACGAAAACCTGATGCAGGGCTATGAAAATGTGAAAGCATACTTCCCGGAACCAAAATACTTGATAAGTATGGTGCATGGCAAACAGCCTGCAGCGCAGAAAGAACTAAATATGAAAAGATTTGTTGATAAGGATACACAGATCATGGTGTCAACAACCGTTATAGAAGTGGGTGTGAATGTGCCAAACGCAACAGTGATGGTGATTGAAAGCACAGAAAAATTTGGCTTATCACAATTGCACCAGCTTAGGGGAAGAGTGGGCAGAGGTGCGGATAAAAGTTATTGTATATTATTATCAGGCTCCAAATTGGGTAATGATGCAAGAGAACGGATCAGTATCATGACATCAACCAATAATGGATTTGAAATTGCGGAAAAAGATCTTGAATTGCGGGGACCGGGAGAAATTGAAGGAACAAAGCAAAGCGGTGTCTTAAACTTTAAATTGGCCAGTATAGTCCAAGACCGTCAGGTTTTGGAAGTAGCAAGAAATATGGCAGCCAATTTATTGGATAATGACCCTGATTTGAGTTCGGCAGAAAATTTGCTGTTAAATAACTTCCTTAAACAAAAGAAAGGATCCGTACTCTGGAGTAAGATTTCATAGGCAGAATTCTATAATATCATCGAGATTGTAAAATATTACTATGAAACGACATTTCTTAACATAAGTTTTCAATCCATTTCTGGTTATTTTTAGTTATTTTAATGCAAAGTTTAGCCTCTTGAGAATATTTATCGTTTTTATAGCTTCCGTTTTGTTTTTTGCTGATTTATCGGCCCAGGGAAATATTGAGTTTATTGAAAACAAAGGGCAGTGGGATAGCCGGGTACAATATATGGGTGCTGTAAGCAACGGCGCTTTTTTTCTCCGTAATGATGGCGGCTTTACAGTGTTGCAACACAATGCAGGTGATTATGCAAACCTTGCCCGTTTTTTACATGGGCAAAAAGCTGATGGTTCGCCCATTACCGCCAATGATAAAATTACAGTAAGGTCACATAGCTGGGATGTAAAATTTGTTGGAGCGTCGCCTGCCATGAAAACAAAGGCTGAAAAACCTATATCCACCTACAATAATTATTTTACAGGCAATGACCCATCAAAATGGGCCAGTGAATGTAAAATATACCAGGCAATTACTTTAGAAGAAGTATATCCGAATGTAGATGTAAGATATTATACAAATAATGGTTATCTGAAATATGATATTGTTGTGAAGCCTGGAGCGGATATTTCAAAAATAGCATTGAAATATGAAGGTGTTGAAAAGCTGCAAGTGGCCAATAAGGAGTTAGTGATTAAAACTTCCATTGGTGATTTGAAAGAGTCTTCACCCTATACTTACCAGGCAGATGTAAATGGAAGAAAAGAAATTTCCTGTAAATATGTGGTGAAGGACAATGTTGTAAAGTTTGATGTAAAAAATTATGATCCTACAGTTACACTCATCATTGATCCGGTAATTGTGTTCTGCTCTTTTTCCGGCAGCACAGCAGACAACTGGGGTTTTACGGCCACCTATGGACCTGATGGAAGTATGTATGGCGGTGGTATTGTTTTTGGCTCCGGTTTTCCGACATCTTCAGGTGCTTATCAAACTATATTTCAGGGCGGAACTACGGTTGGCATTGATATAGGAATAATCAAACTTTCACCAGACGGATCAAATCGAATTTATGCTACTTATCTGGGTGGCAGTGGTGATGAGCAGCCCCATAGCCTTATTGTAGATCCACAAGGAAATCTTGTAATTGCCGGCAGAACAAATTCAGCTAATTATCCGGTTGTTAACCCTGGCGGACAGGTAGGAGTTGGTGGAGGCTATGATATTGTAGTTACGAAACTGAATGCGGCGGGAAATAACATAATTGGTTCAAAGAAAATTGGCGGCTCTGGTAATGATGGTGTAAATATTAGTGTGGCGAGAGGATTAAGTTCATTGCAACGTAATTATGGAGATGATGGCAGAAGTGAGGTAATTCTGGATGGTGCAGGAAATATATATGTAGCATCCTGCACCCAGTCAAATAACTTTCCTGCAATTGGTTCTCCATTTCAAAGCACATCAGGCGGAATGCAGGATGGTGTAATAATTAAGTTAACACCAAATGTTGGTGCAGTTACTTTTGCCAGTTATTTAGGAGGTTCTGCTAACGATGCTGCCTATGTATTGGCAATAGGGCCGGGAGGAAATATTTATGTAGCTGGAGGTACAGAAAGTGGAAACCTGCCGGGTAATACCTCTGGTACAATAGGTACTTCAAATTTTGGTGGTATTGACGGATTTATTTCTGTGATTAATACTAGTGGAACGTCAATAATAAGGACTTCTTATATTGGTACAAGTTCTACAGATCAGATTTTTGGAATTCAGTTTGACAGGATGGGCTTTCCTTATATTATGGGACAAACTACTGGCAGCTGGCCTATACAAAATGCTACTTATAACAATGCCGGGGGCAAGCAGTTTATTGCTAAGCTACAACCAAATTTATCGGCCTATGTTTATTCTACAGCTTTTGGCTCTGGTTCGTCTACTCCCAATATTTCTCCGATTGCATTTTTAGTAGACAGGTGCGAAAATGTGTACGTTTCAGGTTGGGGTGGTCATTTTGGAACATCAAATGAATTTTTAAGTGCAGGAACACTTGGATTGCCTGTTACTCCAGATGCATTTAAACCAACTACAGACGGAAAAGATCTCTACTTTTTTGTACTTCAAAAAGATGCAGTGGCTCAATTATTTGGCAGTTTTTTCGGGGAAAATAATACTGCAAGTCAGGGAGGAACGGACCATGTAGATGGGGGTACCAGCAGGTTTGATGCCAACGGTGTTATTTACCAGGCCATCTGTGGCAATTGTAAATTAGGATCACCAACAGCACCAGTATTTCCAACCACACCCGGCGCCTGGTCCACAAATAATAATTCCAGTAATTGTAATCTTACTATGTTAAAAATTGCAATGAACCTGGCAGGTGTTGCAGCGAATGTACAATCTTCTATTAATGGTGTGCCGAGAGATACTGCGGGATGTGTTCCTCTGACAGTTGATTTTATTGATACGGTTGGTAATGCAGTAAGTTATAATTGGGACTTTGGAGATGGATCTCCCCCCGCCACTACTACTACACCTAATACTTCACATACCTATACTTTTATTGGTACATTCCGGGTGCGTTTAATTGCTTTCGACCCTAACACCTGTAATGTCCGTGATACTTCCTATATGAATATCAGGGTAGGAGATTTACAGGCAACCCTTGCTTTCAATCCGGTTAAATTGGCGCCATGCGATTCTTTCAAATACCGGTTTGATAATTTATCTTTTGCACCACCTGTAAGACCGTTTGGTCCAACATCTTTCATATGGGATTTTGGAGATAACTCTCCGCGGATACAAGCAGGTGCAGGCCCTGTCTTTCATAATTATGCTGGTCCGGGAACATATAATGTAAAACTTATTTTGCAAGACACGGCTTATTGTAACGCACCAGATTCAATAATAACTCCATTAAGTGTAGCGGCAAATGTAAGGGCAAGCTTTACCACCCCTGCCACTGGATGTTTACAATACAATGCTGTGTTTAAGAACACTTCGCAGGCAGGACAAACATGGCTTTGGGTTTTTGGTGATGGAACCACATCTACAGCATTTGAACCAGTGCATTTATATTCTGTAGCAGGCGTATATAATGTTGTATTAATTGCTAATAATCCAAATACCTGTAACCTGTCTGATACTACGGCAGCATTTACCATTTCAGTATTTGATTCGCCAACACCAGACTTTAATTTTGCACCTGTTCCTGCCATTGACAACACCCCAACCACATTTAACAATACCTCTTCGCCGGATGCAGTTCGGTTTAGATGGGATTTTGGAGATGGAGATACGTTATTGACAGCTTCCAGAGCTCCGTTACAGCATCAATATAATGCAACAGGAACATTTACTGTTTGTTTAACGGCGTATAATGCTATTGGTTGCGACAGTACAATTTGCAAAGATGTATCTGCTATTATTGTTCCGGTGGTAGATGTGCCGAATGCCTTTACACCGCAAAGTGGAGATGCAAACAGTGTTGTATATGTAAGAGGTTTTGGAATTGCAAAAATGCAATTCATTATCTGGAACCGCTGGGGACAAAAAGTATTTGAAACCAATAGCGTTTCGCAAGGCTGGAATGGAAATGTAAAAGGTGTTGTGCAGCCGATGGATGTATATGTATACACATTAAGTATTGAATTTTCTGACGGCACCAAGACAACTAAAAAAGGTGATATTACGTTAATAAGATAATGAGGTAATTAGAAAATGAAGCAAGAAAGAAATATATTAAGATTTATAGTATTGGTTGTTGCACAAATCCTATGCATTGGGTCTTCAGCACAGGATCTTCATTTTTCTCAGTTTATGAATTCTCCCCTGCTTACCAATCCTGCTAACACAGGATTTGTTCCTGATGGAGATTATCGTCTTGGTATTAACTATCGTAATCAATGGGCTTCTATCACTGAATTTCCTTACAAAACGATGAGTGCATTTGGAGATGTGCAAACAATGCAGAACAGTGATAACACTGGCTGGCTGGGTTTAGGAGGTGTTATACTCAGAGATGTGGCAGGTACAGGATCACTTACTTCTACAAAAATTTATGGCTCCGCAGCATATCATCAAATGGTAAATGCAGGTAGTCTTGTAAGTCTTGGTTTTAATGTAGGTTGGGCCAATAAAAACATTAACACATCTAATCTTACCTTTCCATCGCAATGGAATGGAAATTTTTTTGATGTGCACCAAACTGGAACAGCACCTAAGTTGGATAACAACAATGTAAATTATCTCGATATACAGGTAGGTATGAATTATGCCTATTTCCCAGATAGTAAAACATACCTGAATGCCGGCTTTTCTGCCATGCATGTAAACAGGCCAAAGGAGTCGTTCTTTAATGAGTCTTCTGGAATTGATAACCGTATTCCCGTTCGGTACACTGGCTTTTTAAACGGAAGCTTTATGGTGAATGACAGGGTAATCGTAAATCCGAATATCTACGCATCATTGCAGGCAAAATCCTACGAAATTGTGGGCGGACTAAATGCACAGTATAACCTCTCTGGCGATGGAGATAAGATATTAATAGCCGGAGCTTATTACAGGTATAAGGATGCCATAATTCCGATGGTTGGTTTAGGCGTCAAAGATATAACGTTCACATTCACTTACGATGCTACAACCTCTTCTTTAAAAAACTTCAACAATACCCGGGGGGCTTTTGAATTCTCACTTATTAAACAAGGAGTAATAGACCGCTACAGGGGAAACCGTCGTGAGTCTATGTGCCCTTCTTTTAAGAACTATTAACCGGGCTACATTTCTTTCCTTATTTATTCCGATTTTTACAGCAAATTAAAAAGTAAATAGTCAAGAATGGAAATTGCTGCTCAATCTGTCATTTCTGCAAAGCATATTGAAACATTTAAATTGATTGTTGGCGATAGTTTTGTGTTTGTTGATGAAGAAACACTGAATAAATATGCACATGACGAAACGGAAAACCTGCATTATCCACCAGAGGTTGTAATAAAGCCAAGAACAGCTGAAGAAATAAGTGCCATACTTAAGATCTGTAATGGGGATAGAATTCCGGTAACACCAAGAGGTGCTGGTACCGGTTTAAGTGGTGGCGCACTGCCTCATTTAGGCGGTGTATTATTATCTACCGAAAGAATGAATTCCATTCTGGAAATTGATGAAAGAAACCTGCAGGTAACCACAGAGCCGGGTGTAATAACTGAAGTACTTCAAAATGCAGTTAAAGAAAAGAATTTATTTTATCCGCCAGATCCAAGCAGCCGTGGTTCCTGTTTTATAGGTGGCAACGTTGCAGAAAACAGTGGTGGCCCAAAAGCAGTGAAGTATGGTGTGGTAAAGGATTATGTAATTAATCTGGAAGTGGTATTGCCAAGCGGCGAAATTATCTGGACTGGTTCCAACGTATTAAAAAATTCCACGGGTTATAATCTTACACAGTTAATTGTTGGTAGCGAAGGAACGTTAGGCATAGTTAGTAAAATAGTTTTAAAACTGATTCCACTTCCGGAATTTGATTTATTAATGTTGGTTCCCTTTAAAAATCTGGAACAGGCTGGTGAAGCTGTTTCTGCCATATTCAGAGCAGGGTTTGTGCCCAGTGCCATGGAGTTGATGGAAATTGAATCGTTGAAGATCGTAAGCAAATTTGTTGATAGCAATGCAATACCGGTTACAGACGATACAGCAGCTCATCTGATAATAGAAGTAGATGGAAATAACATGGAGGTGCTGATGGGGGAGATGGAAGCAATTGGGGAATTGTTAACACAATATGACATCGGAGAAATTTATTTTGCAGATAATGCACAGCAAAAAGCAGAGCTATGGAAACTTAGAAGAAGAGTGGCTGAAGCAGTGAAACTGATTGGTTACACTATTGAAGAAGATACGGTAGTTCCAAGGGCAGAACTGCCTGCATTGATTAAAGGGGTAAAAGAGTTGGGTAAGAAGTTTGATTTTGAAGTGGTTTGTTACGGACATGCTGGTGATGGCAATTTGCACATACGAATAAGGAAGGAAGGAATTCCTAACAGCCATGGCAATGAAGAAATGACAAAAGCTTTGCGGGAATTATTTGTATTAGTAAAAGGCTTGGGCGGAACTATTAGCGGAGAACATGGAGTAGGCTTGATACAAAAACCTTATATGGATATCATTTTCCGGGAAGCTAATTTCAGGTTGATGCGGGAAATAAAAAAAGCTTTTGATCCGAATAATATTTTAAATGCGGGAAAAATATTTGATCTATGAGTCAACAAGAAATAACGCAAATAGAATTAAAAGATTATATACGGGCCAATACAATTTTGGTTAGTGCCTTGATAATTGGAGTGTTGATTTTTTCGATAATTATTCTAGCCCTGAATTTTATTCAGGGCCCTGTTTTAACAGGAGAAGATGCAGAACACAATCATATATTCAGATATGTAGTTCTTATTATGGGAGCAATTTGTTTTACGTTAGCTTTATATACCTATAAAAAAGAACTGCCTGTAATTAAAAACACATCACTATTGCTGAAAGAAAAATTAAATAATTATAGAGTTCTTTTAATAAAGTATATGGCAATTTGTGAAGGAGGAGCCTTGTTTCCAATTATTATAATTTTTTTGACCGGTGAGATGAAACTATTTGGTGTTACAATAGTGTTTATTGCAACTATGTTGATAAAAATGCCAACTAAGAAAAAAGTAATTGAGGAACTTTCTCTTGATTGGAATGAACAGCAGGAATTATGAATTTTAAATTAAACCTATTATGAAAAGAATTTTTTCTATTATCGCATTCCTTATTACATCAAATATCTTATTTGCACAAGACATAGAGGAAGAAGACAAAGGATTTAAAAAGGAAAACCTTTTCACTGGTGGAAGTGTAACATTATCTTTCTTCAATGGCTCAACAATAATTGGTGCTAATCCGATTTTTGGATATAAGCTTGCCAATTTTGTGGATGCTGGAGTGGTGGTAAACTTTATTTCCACTAGTCGGCGGGATTACCTGGAGTTTGATGACAAGGTAAAGCAAACCGTATACGGTGGTGGATTATTTACCCGGCTTTATCCGCTTAATTTCTTATTTCTTCAGGGGCAGTTTGAGCATAATTTTATAAATCTCAAATACACACCTGCAAGTTCAAACTATCTTCCTTATAAAGAAACCATTGATGTCAATTCTTTTTTAGTGGGTGGTGGATACTGTCAGGGAAGGCAACCGGGTTCCAATACATTTTACTATGTGGCTATACTGTTTGATGTAATTAAGAATGAAAATTCTCCCTATGTGGATGTGGCAATTGATCAAAATACTGGCAGAAGAAGTGTAAGGGCAGTGCCATTGATCAGAGCCGGTTTCAATATTGGCTTGTTCGAAGGCCGGAACAGAAGGAGGTAATCAACTTATATATTTACTTAAATCAGCAGGATTATCAATAATGGTAATCCTTTTTTGTGCTTCTTCATATAGAAAACCTTCTTGTTTCATGAGTTCAATATGATCTATCAGGTGATTATAAAAGCCACCTGAATTAAGAATATAAATTTCCTTGTCATGTATTGTCAATTGATTCCAGGTTACTATTTCAAATAACTCATCCAGTGTACCAAAGCCACCGGGCAATATAAGTGCTGCATCACATAAGCTATAGATTATCTTTTTTCGTTCATGCATATCATTGCTGATAACGAGTTCTGTAATACCACGATGCTGTACTTCCCATTCCAGCAATATTTTTGGAATAATACCTTTTACTTCTCCACCATTCTCCATTACGGCATCAGCAATAACTCCCATTAGTCCGGCACTACCGCCGCCATATATTAGTTTTATTTTATGTTTTGCAAGTAACCGGCCCAATTCTGCGGCATCTCTGGCAAATAATGTATTGTTTCCTGGCTTCGATCCACAAAAAACGGCAACTGATTTAATTAACATATCAAATAAATTGGGGTAAAAGGAATATAAAATTCTTTATCTTCAAAAATTCTTATGCAAGCTTAATCTTGCAATAATAATAAGGTAAAAATTTAATAATAGAAAAAAGAAACTATGTCTGCACAGTTATTATTAATGTTCGTAATTGGTTATTTTGCTATTTTACTAACCGTTGCCTGGTACACATCCCGCAATTCCAATAACGATTCTTTTTTCATCGGTAACCGTAATAGTAACTGGATGCTGGTGGCCTTTGGTATGATAGGCACTACTTTGTCGGGTGTAACCTTTGTAAGTGTGCCAGGTACGCCAGGCGATTTTTCTGGTGATGTGTTTAAGGGGTTTGGTTATTTTCAGGTGGTAATCGGATACTTTATCGGTTATTTTGTAATTGCATTTGTATTATTACCGTTATACTACAGGCTCAATCTTACATCTATTTATGATTATCTGAAACAGCGCTTTGGCTTTTTCTCTTATAAAACCGGTTCGCTTTTCTTTATCTTGTCAAGAACGATAGGAGCTACGGCCCGCCTGTATTTAGTTATAAATGTATTGCAGATTTTTATACTTGATAGGATGGGAGTCTCCTTTACAGTAACTACTTGTATTATTTTATTGATGGTGTTGTTATATACATTTGAAGGCGGTGTAAAAACAATTGTTTATACGGATACGTTGCAAACATCTTTTATGCTGATAGGGCTGATTGTTTGTGTTGTCTATATACTTACCAACCTCAATCTTAATATTGGGTCGGCGCTGGAATCATTGAGTTTAAAAGGATATACCAATGTCTTTAATATGGATCCGGGCAGCAAAGGTTATTTTATAAAGCAAATAATCGGCGGGGCTTTTATTGCCATAGCTATGACAGGGCTGGATCAGGAAATGATGCAAAAAAATATCAGTGTTAAGAACCTGAAAGACTCTCAGAAAAACATGATGACATTTAGTACCGTAATTGTAGTTGTGAATTTCCTCTTTCTTTTACTAGGCGGATTATTGTATTTGTACATTCTCCAGAATGGCGGTGTGTACGAAGGAAACAAACTGATATTAAACGGAGTAAATGTTATCGGTGATGATTTGTTTCCAACTGTTGCCTTACAGTTTCTGCCGCAGGCGGTAAGCATTATATTTATTATTGGTTTAATCTCGGCCCTTTTTCCAAGTGCAGATGGAGCGTTAACTGCACTTACGTCATCGTTCTGTATAGATATACTCGGTTTGAAACGAAGAAATGACTGGAGTGAGAAGAAAAAGAAAAGGATAAGACTGATAGTACACTTTTCATTTACTATAGTATTTTTTCTCTGTATCCTGATTTTTAAAACAATTAATAATAAGTCCATCATCTATGTAATTCTTGATCTGGCCGGTTATACCTATGGTCCTTTGCTTGGATTATTTTCTTTTGGCATTCTTACAAAAAGAAAAGTGCGGGATGGTCTGACTGTTACATTTATTTGTCTGCTGGCGCCAGTATTAACTTATTTGTTAAGAGAATATTCGGCAAGATTATTTTGGGGCTACCAGATTGGTATTGAACTGCTGATTATAAACGGACTGCTTACATTCTTAGGGTTGTGGCTTATTTCAAAAAAAACGATATCGCCTAATCCGGCACTACGGGCAGTATAAGTAGTTTATCTTTGCTGAAATTATTTTAAATGGAATTAATTCATCCATCTGTACAGGCATATGCCGAAAATCTTTCTTCGGCAGAAGATAAATTGCTGAAAGAGATAAATGATTTTACCGTTCAGCATCATGCTGAGGCTGTCATGCTAAGCGGTCATTTACAAGGGAAAGTTCTTGAAATGATCAGTTGTATGATAAGACCCCGTAGAATTCTGGAAATAGGAACTTTTACCGGTTATAGTGCACTTTGTTTGGCAAAAGGCCTGGCAGTTGATGGGGCACTGCATACAATTGAACTAAGAGAAAAAGATGCGGAGCAGGCAAGGTCTTTTTTTGACAAATCTGTTTATTCAGATCAGATAATTTCTCATACCGGTAATGCGTTAGATATTATCCCAGAAATGAATGAAATATGGGATTTGGTATTCATTGATGCGGACAAACCCGTATATATTGAATATTTTAACCTTGTTTTTCCCAGGTTGCGGCAAAACGGTTTTATTTTAGCAGATAATATTTTCTTTCACGGGCAGGTATTGGAAGATAATGTAAAAGACTATCCGAACGGGTCATCCGGGCGGGGAAAAAGTGCAATTGGAATAAAAGCCTTTAACGAATTTATCAGGGAAAGAACAGATATTGAAAAAGTAGTATTAACCATCCGTGACGGCTTGTACCTGATTCGAAAATTGAATTGATTATATCCATGCAGAAAATTAAGTATCTCATCGCCGGTGTATTTGCATTCGTTGCAATAACTGCTGCTGCTCAAAAGCAGGAAAAAGTAGTAGACTATATTAACCAATACAAAGACCTTGCAATTGCTGAAATGCAACGCACAGGTGTTCCCGCATCCATCACACTGGCACAAGGTATTCATGAGTCAGGTGCAGGGGGCAGCAAACTGGCCATGGCTTCCAACAATCATTTTGGTATTAAATGCAAATCCAACTGGACAGGCGAATCAGTAAAACATGATGATGATGCAAAAGGAGAATGCTTTCGGAAGTATCTTTCTTCAGAAGATTCGTATAAAGACCATTCAGACTTTTTGAAAAACGGCCAACGTTATGCTTTTTTATTTTCTCTGAATCCGGCAGATTATCAGGGTTGGGCAAATGGGCTAAAAAAAGCCGGATATGCCACCAATCCAAAGTATCCGCAAGTATTAATAAAACTGGTTGAGGACTATCAGTTGCAGGATTATACCTTGATTGCATTGGACAAATTGCCAGTTAGTAATGTAGAATCGGAAATTGTAAAAGACGAAGTAAAAATAAAAACAGCGCAGAATAAAACTGTAGAAAAAATACCTGAAACTGTTACAGCAGAGATTATAACATCTCCGGCTTTTCCTGATGGAGAATTTAAACTAAATCAAACAAGAGTTGTTTTTGTAAAAAGAGGCACTTCATTTTTATCAATTGCCGCACAATATAATATTGATCTTGCCAGGCTCTTTGATTTTAATGATATGCAACCTGCTATTGAAGTTGAAAAAGATCAACTGATCTTTATTCAGCGCAAAAGAAAAACTGGGAACGAAGATTTTCATTTGATAAAGGTTGGAGAAACACTGCATGATATTGCGCAACAACGAGCTATCCGTTTAGAAAGTTTGCAAGAGCTGAACTGGCTGAAAAAAAATGATATTCCGGCTGTTGGAGAAAAGTTAAGTCTGAAATCAAAATCCACCAGTATGCCTAAGCTGGCTTTAAAAGAGAATTACTCAATTTCTGCCGGGCATAAAACTAAATAACCACCAACCGAAATTAACTATGGCTTTGATACATGTACATGATAAATCGTTTGACATATATCTTCCGGAAGAAAGAATTCAGCAACGTATCAAGGAACTGGCTGCAGAAATAAACAGGGATTATAAAGGTAAGAGACCTTTATTTATCGCCATACTGAACGGCTCATTTATGTTTGCATCAGATCTTTTCAAGCAGTTAAATATTGAGGCGGAGTTGTGTTTTATCAAACTGGCATCTTATAAAGGCATGAAATCTTCAGGCAATGTTGTTACTTCTATCGGTCTTGAAGATGATTTGTTTGGTAAAGAAGTAGTGATTGTTGAGGATATCGTTGATACAGGAAAAACCTTACATAATTTTTTACCTAAACTGATGCATCAGCAACCCAAATCAATGAAGATTGCTACATTACTGCATAAATCCGAAGCGACTGAATTTCCGCTGCAACTGGATTATGTGGGTTTTGATATCCCAAACAAATTTGTGGTTGGGTATGGCCTTGATTATGATGGCTTAGGGAGAAATCTAAAGGAGATTTACCAGGTTGTTTAATTTTCCTGATGCTCTGCTTCTTTTTTTGTAATTTATCGGACTAAATTCAACGTTTGAAAGCTGCTTGTCATACGGCACTTTTTATTTTATTTCATTTATCCCTATGCTCCCAGCAATACTATGTGCGGGGTGAAATAAAGGATGAAGCAGGCAATGTATTGCAAAATGTCACCATTCTTCAGCACAAAACTGGTTATATTTTTCGAAGTGGATTTTCTGGCACATTTGGGATTGTTGCCAATCAGCAAACAGATACTTTTAGTTTCTCCATGGAAGGCTATATAACTCAGAAGGTATTAGTAAATGCTGATATTTACGTTCGGGTAAAATTAAAAATGTTGCCAGCCTCTGCGGCTAATTCAAGAAGAGATAAGCTTTCATCGCTGACCAAAAATCTGGAGAAAGAGGATTTAAGGTCATGGTATAATGGCGACGAAACCTATGCCAGCTTACTCGAAAACCATTTTATTGAGACAAAACGATTTTCTAACACAGGCATGTCGTTAAATGTAGACAGAGCTTCTTATAGCAATATCCGGCGTTTTATCACACTTAATTCTCTGGTGCCACCAGATGCTGTTCGTATTGAAGAAATGCTTAATTATTTTAATCTGAGTTATCATCCGCCGGATGGGGATAAAATTTTTAGAGTAAAGACCACACTCAGCAACTGTCCCTGGAATCCGGAGAACCAGTTATTTTATATAAATTTTTCTTCTAAAAAATTGGATCTCGATTCATTACCACCAAGCCATCTTGTATTTCTTATAGATGTGTCCGGTTCTATGGATATGCCCAACAGGCTGCCATTATTAAAATCTGCTTTCGGTTTATTGGTGAATAATCTTCGGGATAAAGATTCTGTGGCGATAGTTGTCTACGGTGGTGTTACCGGTGTAATGTTGAATACGATTAGTGGTGGTGAAAAAGAAAAAATATTAAAAGCAATTGATGAATTAGAACCTGGCGGAAACACTCCCGGCGAATCAGGTGTAAAACTGGCATATAGTGTAGCAAAAAATCATTTTATAAAAGATGGGAATAACCGTGTTATACTTGCTACGGATGGTGATTTTAATGTGGGGATGAAGACAGAAGAAGAGTTAGATGAATTAATATCCAGACATAAAGAATCGGGAATTTATCTTACTTGTCTTGGTGTGGGCATGGGAAATTATAAAGATTCAAAAATTCAAACACTTGCAAAGAAGGGAAATGGAAATTTTGCTTACCTCGATAATTTTAAGGAAGCTGAAAAGGTTTTACTAAAAGAGTTCACCAAGACATTATATGCTGTTGCCGATGATGTGTACATGAATGTTGATTTTAATCCGGAATATGTAAAAGAGTACAGGCTTATCGGTTTTGATAACAAAGTAGGTGCATTGCGGGATTCTTTATCCATCATCGAAGGTGGTGAAATAGGATCGGGCCATTCGATGCTTGCCCTATTTGAAATTGTTCCAACTGAAATTAATAAAGGGGCTATTAAAGATAATTTTACAGATGGTAAACTGGCGGAAATAAATCTACAATACCAACTGCCCGGAAAACCAGAAAAATTAGAAGATCAATTTAGCTGCAGCTTTAATTATATGCCTTTTGAGAAACTCGAAAAGTCTTTTCATTTTTCAGCAGCAGTTGCCATGTTTGGTTTGTTGCTCCGTAATTCCCCGTTTGTAAAAAGCATGGGTTGGAATGAGATAGTAAATATGGCGCAAACTTCTTGCGGCAAAGATGATTTATTGCAAAAGGAGTTTGTTGAACTGGTACAACAGGCAAAAAGTTTATACTATAAAGTGAAGAAGAAAAGGGGAGGATGAGTTTTTGTTATACTAAGAAAACATCTCCTTAATCTTGTCAAAGAAGTTTTTCTCATTCTTATCAGGATGAGGTTTAAAGTTGGGCGACTCTTTTAATTTTTCAAGCATTGCTTTTTCTTCTGCATTCAGATTTTGTGGTGTCCAGATGCTTACTTGTATTAGCTGATCTCCTTTATTGTATGCATTTACCGCAGGAAAGCCTTTTCCTTTCAACCGGAATATTTTTCCGCCTTGTGTACCTGCGGGTATTTTTATTTTTGCTCTGCCATCAATCGTTGGCACTTCTACCTGTGTTCCAAACACTGCATCAGTAAAAGAAAGATGTAACTCATACGCCACATTCAATCCTTCCCGGTGTAATTCTTTATGCGGTTCCTCTTCTATAAGAATGATAAGGTCTCCGGCCATGCCACCTCTTTCACCTGCATTACCTTTTCCGCTTACATTCATCTGCATGCCTTCCTGCACACCGGCTGGTATATCAATACTAACGGTCTCTTCGCCGTACACTCTTCCTTCACCTTTACAATTGGCACATTTTGCAGTTACGGTTGTTCCTTCTCCATTACAGGTAGGGCAGGTAGTTACAGTTTGCATTTGCCCCAGAAAAGTATTTTGCACTCTTCTTACCTGGCCGCTGCCGCCGCAAGTTCCGCAGGTTTGCACACTGCCTTTATCTTTTGCGCCACTGCCGCTACAAGTGGTACAACCAACATATTTTTTAACCTTAATATTTTTTGTTACACCTTTTGCAATTTCTTCATAGGTCAGTTTTAATTTCACTCTCAGGTTACTGCCTCTTACGCCACGACTGCGTTGTTGTGTACGGCCACCTCTTTGTCCGCCGCCAAAAAAACTTCCAAAAAGATCTTCGCCAAATACATCACCAAACTGGCTGAAGATGTCATCCATATTCATTCCACCACCGCCAAATCCACGGCCATTGCCACTTACACCAGCATGACCGTAGCGGTCGTATTGTGCTTTTTTGTCTGCATCGCTAAGTACTTCGTATGCTTCAGCAGCTTCTTTAAATTTCTCTTCAGCAACTTTATCACCCGGGTTTCTGTCAGGATGGTGTTGCATAGCCACCTTACGGTATGCTTTTTTTACTTCATCCGTTGATGCAGATTTTCCAACACCTAATACTTCGTAATAATCTCTTTTTGACATGTTAGTTTTTATTTGCCGACTACAACTTTTGCATGACGGATGATTTTATCATTCAGATAATAACCTTTCAATATTTCATCCACCACTTTTCCTTTCAGGTCATCGGTAGGTGCAGGTATTTCTGTTACGGCTTCATGCAAATCCGCATTAAATTCTTCACCAATTGTTTCCATGGGTTTCACACCTCTTGCCTGTAATGTGTTACGGAGCTTATTAAAAACCAATAATATACCTTCATTGATACTCGAGGAATCGCCAGAGGTTTCTATTTGCTTCTGAGCCCTGTCGCAATCATCCAGCACTCCGAGCATTTCTGTTATTACATCTTTGCCAGCTGTTTGTATCAATTCAATTCTTTCTTTTGCATTTCGACGTTTGAAATTGTCAAACTCGGCTACTTTCCGTAGAAACTTATCTTTTTCCTCTGCCAGTTCAGCCTTTATTTTTTCCAGTTCTGATTCTTCTTCCACTGGTTCATTCAAATGAGTAGTTCCATGCTGGTTTTCATCGGCATTTATATCAATGCTGCCGTCGTTATCAATTTTTGATTCCTGATCTTTCATATCTTTTTCTGCCATTTTTGTAAAATTTAGTGCCAGCCCGTACTGTAAACTGTATTCCGGCGGGCAAAGGTAAGCTTGTCAAGAATATTGCCAACGGCGGATTTGGGACAAATTGACCATTTTATAAGCCAATACCGGTTATTTTGAGTGACAGGTATAGCATAACTGACTAAAAAGCTGCTTTTTGGAAAACTGCAATCTTCAACTTGTATCTTGCAGCCCGTTATGATTAAAGTTTACTTGAAAAGAAAGATCACACCCAGAGTGGCCAACGGACACCCATGGATTTTTAATAATGAAGTTGATATAGTTGATGGCGAAGTTTTGGGCGGCGAAACGGTGGAAGTGTACAGCCACGACAAAAAATTTATTGGCAAAGGCTATATCAATCCAAAATCGCAGATATTGGTGAGGCTCTTAACCAGGAACAAAACCGATGAGATTAATGATCAATATTTTTATAAAGAGCTTAAAAAATGTTGGGAGTATCGTAAGCAGTTAGGTTACACAGAAAATTGCAGATTGGTTTTTGGTGAAGCTGATTCGTTACCACAATTAATCATTGATAAGTTCAACGACTATTTTGTGTTGCAGACTTTGAGTTTGGGAATGGATAATTGGAAACCTGCAATTGTTGATGCACTGAATAAAATATTCAACCCGAAAGGAATTTATGAAAGAAACGATGTGCCTGTAAGAGAACTGGAAGGCTTGCCGCAGCAAAAAGGGTTTTTATCTGCACCATTTGATACCAATATTATAATCAACGAAAAGACCCGCCCGGATGAACCGGTCGGACGGGGTTTGCAGTTTCATGTAGATATTGAAAACGGACAGAAGACAGGTTATTTCCTGGATCAGCAAGATAACCGTAAAGCTATACAGCATATTGTAAAAGGTGCAGAAGTGTTAGGCGCATTTACTTACACCGGCACTTTCGAAATACATGCTGCAAAGTATGGAGCTAAGTCGGTGTTAGGTCTTGATATTTCTGAGAATGCAGTGGCACAGGCTAATAAAAATGCCGCACTAAATAATGTGCAGGATAGTTGTCGCTTCGAAGCAGCTAATGCATTTGATGTGTTGAAACAATGGAGTATTGAAGGAAGACAGTATGATGTTGTAATGTTGGACCCTCCGGCATTTACCAAAAGCCGGGAAACAATACAAAAAGCAATTGCAGGTTATAAAGAAATTAATCTTCGTGGTATGAAGCTGGTAAAACCGGGTGGCTTTCTCGTTACGTCTTCCTGTACAAATCTGGTGAATGAAGAAATGTTTTTACAAACCATCGATATGGCAGCGAAAGATGCTAAAAGAAAACTTCGGCAGGTTTTATTTCAGAGACAATCCGGCGACCATCCCATAATAAGAGGAATGGATAATACACATTATCTTAAATTTCTGATTGTTCAGGTTCAATAAAAAAGGAAAATAAATTTTAGCGGGAAACCTGGAACTTACCTGACTCTACAATCTTGCCACTTGAAATATCAACCAGGTGATAAATGTAAAGACCACGGGTAAAATCGTTTAATTGCACGGTAAGTTTTTGAGGTACATTCAAACTTTCATACATCTTTTTACCAAGGAAGCTATAAATCTGAATGATATGTGTTTTTTCATATCCTTTTGGAACATCAAATGTTACATACGATGTGGCAGGGTTAGGATACAGTTTTACAATTCTATCAGCAGTTTCTGCAGCAGGATTGTTCCTGATGGATTGTGCCTGTGACTGAATGGTAATCAACAGCATAATGGATAATATCGTAAAAAGTCTTCTCAACGAAACAAATTTACTTTTATTATTCGAAAAGTAGGCCTAAAATTTTAAATGCACAACGTAAAATTACGATTACTCGATAAAAATTTGATTATCAATGAGATGTATTAATAATTCTTCTATGGTTTAACAAATTTTATTGTATTTTCTCCAGGCATGCTTTAATTTTTTCAAAATCAGGGATCTCTCCGGCATTCTCCAACACTTCAGTGTATTGTATAATTCCTTCTTTATCGATTACAAAGGCAGAACGTTTGGAAACTCCTTTCATATTATAACCAAACTGTTCATAGATGGATTCATATAACCTGGAAACATCTTTATTAAAGTCGCTAAGTAGTGTAAAATTGAGTTGCTGATCTTCTTTATACTTTGCAAGTGTTTGTAAAGCATCCACAGAAATGCCAAATACTTTTGCGTTGATATTATTATACCAGCCTATATTGTCCCTTACAGAACAAAGTTCTGTAGTACAGGTACTCGTAAATGCCAAAGGAAAGAACAATAGTAAAACTGGCTGTCCTTTTAATTCAGAAAGAGTAATTTCTTTTTTTTGGCTGTCAAATAAAGTAAAGTCGGGTGCTTGCTGACCTGCTGTTAGTGGCATCTATTTTTATTTTATTGTGATGATTTTTTCTTGTAACAATACAGATGGAAAATAGTTTATTATGTAATTGCAATTATATTTTTCTTTTTATTACTGATTATTTTTTTTGGGGTATAGAATATCACAAGTGAATAGCAATACATACTTCCCGCATTGGTGCTGGAGATTTAAATTTTCATACCAGTAAGTAACTAAAGCTTTAACATTTTGCAATAAGTAACTGTTATCAGCTGCTTATTTTTAAAACCTGGGGCAAAGTAAATAGTCTACCTTACTTTTTCTGAAACCGATGTAAGAAACAGATATTTCAAAACCCCCACGACCATAACTTGAAGGTTTCAGTTTTGAAATATTAGCATCATAACTTAATCCAAATGAGAAAGGATTGTAATCAAGTTTAATAACAGGTATAATGGCATCATTCCATCTTAAAAAACTACCTGCATGTATGGTATAATCAGGGTTTGTCAGATCTGGTCCAAGTTTTAATCCGTACATCATGCCGCCAACTGTTTCAGAAAAACCTCCTTGTATAGAATGGTCGGCAAGTATTGTCATATAAGCATTATCTGCAACACCTAGTTTTATTCCTCCTGAAAAGACCCATTTGGGTTGTAATTCAATATTTGCATTGCTGTAAAAGAAAGTTTGATTGGGCTTGTTAAAATGATGGTAGGCTGCTCCTATAAAAAAATTATTATCAGGATTATAGGCCAGATTGGAATTGTAACTCATACCCACACTTCCATCCAGGTAACTAAATTGGGTGTTAGAGAAATTTTCGCCAATGCCACCATTATCGTATTGACTGTTGGTAGTTACTTTAGAAGGATCAAATCTTCGCTGTATCCATCCGCCCATAAAGCCAAGCGATAAATAGCTGTTCTTTTCTGTACTTAAAGACTTATGATAGTTTAATGCTGGCATCACATGTGTGGATGTCCAGCCAATAGTTCCGGCTTTATCATACATTATTTGTAAACCGGTGGTGATAAAATCATTGCTTTTACCTACCGGCATTTTTATTTCTCCGTTTACCGAACCTGTTTTATATGCATTTGTCAAACTGTTCCATTGATCACGGTATACAGCTTGTACTCTCACATCTCCTGTAAAAATTCCTGCTAATGATGGATTTCTTAATAAGGGGGCTTCATAAAATTGTGAAAAATGGATATCCTGCGCCTGCACAACACATGCCATTGCATTGAAAAAAAACAATATCAAAAATCTACATCTTTTCATTTAATAAATTCAGCTTATAGTATTAATGCAATATTGCCCGCATATTTTATTATTTCTCCGTTATTACAAATAATTTCGAGTTGATAAATATAGACATCGGGTGTTGCTTTTTTTCCTTTATAAGTTCCATTCCATCCTGCCGATGGGTTATTTGCCGTTACTTCCCTGTTTTCAAAAACAACTTCTCCCCAGCGGTTAAAAATTCTTAAAACTTTAACTCGCAGTAATCCGGTACCCCTTAAATAAAAAACATCATTACTGCCATCTCCATTCGGTGAAAATGTATTGGGTATAAAAAAATTCTGCCCGTTACAAATTACCTGTACAGTTATTTCACCATTTCCTTTGCAACCATATTTATCAAGAAGCTGGACAACATAGCGGGTTGTAAATTGTGGTGTTGCGGTAGGTAATGGGCAAACACTACAGTCCAGCTTAGTGGTGGGGAGCCAGTTATAATTTGTTATTGCCCCGGTATAATTCATTCTCAAATCCGCAGACCCGCCGGAAATTATTGTGATGGGATCCATTATAGCAATAGCAGTAGGTAAAGGACCTACATTTACCTGATGAGTAGCTGTATCTGCACATCCCAGTTTATTGGAAGCAATTAAACTAATTGTATAGTTGCCGGTTGCCGGATAAGTAGTTGTTACATTTTGTAATGTGGAAGATTTTCCATTTCCCAGAGTCCAGTTCCATTTAACTGTGGAATCGGGAAGGGTTATAACTGCATTAAAATTTTCAGTTGCATTCAGGCATAAAGTATCTCTTCCTGTTATATTAATATCCGGTGTTTTATATACCCGAATGGTATCAGCAAATGTGCTGGTGCATTGATTTTGTGTTGTTACAGTAAGCGTAACTCTGTAAGTTCCCTGATCTGCATAAAAATTGGAAGGGTTGATTAAAGTGCTTGTATTACCATCGCCAAAATCCCATACAGTAGAGATAACAGGATCATTGTTCAGCGTAAAATTAGTGAAGTTGACAACTCCGTTATCGCAAAATTCTCTTTTATCTCCATCAAATAGTGGTATGGCCCCGAACACATTCACTGTAGCTCCATAAATCAACACCTCACATCCAAAAGCGTCTTTCATTAATATATAGGGGGTATAATTACCAGGAGAACGATAAAAATGGTTTAATGTTTTTTGTAATGAGGTATCAAAAGATCCATCACCAAAAAACAAAGTGTATTTAAAGCCTGGCGGAGTAGTAATATCAAAATTTACGGTAAGTGAATTACATCCTGAGGCAGGGTTAAAGTTTATTTGTGTGCTGGTTACGGGATCGTAAGTGGTTATTGTATGTTCAGCAGAGTCAATGCATCCGCCAGGACCGGTTAGGTATAGTTTGGCAACAAAGGTTCCATAGCTATTATAAAAATGAGAGGGGTCTTTTGCTGTACTTGTTGCACCATCTCCAAAATCCCAAAGCAAAGAAATATAGTCAGCTCCTTCAAAGTTAAAACTGGTTTGCAATGGCAGACAAATGCCTGCATTATTTACCACACTGAATGCAGGTTTAGGGCTGCGGATTTTAATGTAATCTGTTTTAGAAACCGAATCTTCACAACCTACCAGGTCAGTAATTTTTAGTTTTACTGTATAAGAAAGATCTCCCATAGGAAAATTATGAGTAGGGTTTTGTAAAGTAGAACTTCCACCATCGCTAAAGGACCAGTTATACATTAATCCTAAACCTGAAGATGTATCAATAAATTGTGCAGGGGCTAAGGGGCAAAAAACTGTATCGCCCTGGAATGCGGCAACCGGATCTGTTATTAAAACAGCGCCGTTCAGAGAATACGTATCCATACAGCCAGCATTATCTTTTACCGTAAGGGTAACGGTGTAGCTTCCAGTTTGATTATATAAATGTGAAAATGGGGGAGCTGTATAAGTTTGCTGATTGCCATCTCCAAAATCCCAATTCCATTGTGTAATAGGAGCCACAGAAAGAATGGATTGATCGGTAAAACTTACCGTTTTGTTTTTACAGGCACCAGGACCATCAGGAATAAATTTGGCTACGACGCCACTTGCCTGTACAAAATTCGGCTTGGTGGTTGAAGTTGTACAACCATTCACATCTTCCAGTAATAACGTTACATCATATCCGCCGTAATTAGTCACACTATAATTTATACTGCTTGATGTATCACTAAGTGTAACACTACCAATCGTCCATGTATAATCTTTAATATTTAACGGGTTAACCCCGGTGGCCGTTAGGGTAAATACTTCATTTTTACAAACAGGACTCTTACTTATTGTAAAATCAGGTATTTCATTTGGTAAAATCACATCTTTTGTTCTGGTATATGAACAAGAGCCATTTGTAACGATGAGGGTAGCTGTGTAAGTTCCATAGGCAGGATAACTAAAGACAGGGGGAGGGATACCAAAAAATATAGTATTAGCAGGGTCACCCATCCTCCATTCATAAGTAACCGGACCATATTTTATATTGGCTAACGAACTATCGAGGAAGGTTACTTGTAAGCGGTTAGCACAATTTACCTGGTATCCAAAAATGGCAACAGGTGGTAAAATCTGAATTTGTTTAACAGCACTATCAATACATCCGTTATTTGAAACAGAAAAATTTACAATTAATGTACCGGTATCTTCAAAAACATGAATAGGGTTTTGCAAAGTTGAAGAGGTGCTATCTCCAAAATCCCATAACCATTTAATGATGGCACCTGGAGAGGTAACTGAAAGATCCGTAAACTGAACAGGGGTGCTAGCGCAAACATTATTAGGAGAAAAACTAAAATCCACGATTGGTTTAGTACCCGTCCTAACTCCGTTTGGAATGGTTATTTTTTCAATACAACCCGTTTGCGCTGTAACCGTAAGGGTAAGATCATAATTACCAGCAGTATTATAAATATGAGTAGGAAATTTGGTATTATAAGTGGCTCCCGTTTCTCCTAGATCCCAGGAATAGCTGATTATGCTGTCTACTGATGTAATTGCCGGAACAGGCATAAAAGTGAACGGAATGCAACCACCTGCCGGAGCATTAGAGATATTCACAACAATGCTTTGAATTTTAATATAATTTGTTTTTGTGATAGTGTTTGTACAACCTCCTGGAAGAGTAATGGTAAGTGTTACATTAAATGATCCTCCATTAGTATAAGTATGTGAGGGATTTTGCAAATTGGATGTATTACCATCCCCAAAATTCCAAAGCCATGTGGAAGCAGCCGGACTGGCATCGGTAAATTTCACTGTAAAAGGTGCTTTGCATGCGGTACTATCATCTGCGGTAAAATTCACTGGAGGCTGACTGGAAACAATAACCGTTTTAATTATTGAATCCATACAACTTCCATAATTGTTTATCAATTTTACCTGAAAAGTGCCTCCTGTTAAGAAAGTTTTAGTAGGGTTAATTTGTCCGGAGGTAGTACCATCCCCAAAATCCCAAAAGGAAGATACCGGTGGTGGGGATGAATTATTTTGAAAAGTTACGGTCTGGCCGATACATATGCCTGAAGGACTATTAAAGTTGGTTGACTTTCCCGCTATAGCTATATTTTTTGTTAGCGTACCTACACAACCTAAAGAACTTTGAACATTTAATGTTACAGCATAGCTGCCAGCAGCAGGATAGGTAGTGGAAGGATTTTGTAAAGTGGAAACAGGACTGCCGTTTCCAAAATTCCATTGATAAGATAGAGTGCCCGGTCCGGAAGATTGATCCTGAAAGTTGATTAAGAACGGAGCCTGGCAGGTACCAGGTTGAGAAAAACCAAAATTAACATCAACACCACTTATTATCCTGATATACCTTCCTATAGAATAAAAACTTTTACAACCTGCTCCGCTTGTAATTAGCAACGAAACTGTATAATAGCCAGCCGAAGTGTAAATATTTGATGGATTTTGAAGGGTGGAAGTATTACCATTACCAAAATCCCAAAACCAACTGACAATACCACCGGAACCCGCTGGCACGGTAGACAAATCTGTAAACTGGATGGTAGCCGGAATACAGGAAGTGGTAATATCCGCCTTAAATGATGCATTAGGAGAAGGAAAAACAGTTATATAATCGATTTTTAATTCTTCATCCACCCCAAATGAATTTCTTACAATTAACCGGACTGTATATGTTCCCGGCTGAGAAAAACTTACAACAGGATTTTGAATACTGGATAATTGCCCATTTCCAAAATCCCAGCTCCATGTTGTTGGGCTGCCAGTGGATAAATCCTGGAAATTTACCAAAAGAGGTCCACAGCCGGATGTTTGGCTGCCGCTGAAATTTGCTACCGGAGACTGGGCAAAAACTGTCTGAACTGTGAATAAACAGTTGATTGCCAATAGTACAATGATATTGACGATTTTCGCTTTCAACAGTTAGGATTTTGATTTTTTCATACTAAGAACGCTTCTTGTTGACAAAAATTATTCCGGATTGCTATTATTTCAACAATTGATTGCTTTATTATCAATTTAATATTCTTTACACTTCATTACTTGATAAATGACATATTTCTATCTATGACGTTTAATCAGAAAGTTGGTAATTTGGAAGCTATTAATCAGAGAAGAGGATAAATATGCATTATAACTTATCCAGTCTTAAAAATTTAGTTTCTGAACCTATGTTTTGAGTGGCTTCAACATACGTCCAGCTGTTTTTAGTTATATTCCAGGTGCCGTTAATTAATTGTATGGGGTAAGCAGTTGTAGTAAAATTTGCATAAGTGGTCATTGCTGTAGCATTCCCATCCCAAGTACCTGTTTTTTCAACTACCCCATTATTAATGGCATCAACAGTTTTATTGCTATAATATTTAAATTTGTAAGTGCTGAAATCGGAAGTAATGGTAGTTCCATTATTTATAAAAGAAGTAATTTTCCATTGCCCGTCTGTCATTGCCTTTAAAACCAGATCTTCCTGTATATTCTCAATTGTCTTTTTACAACCTGAAAATAAAATGGTTATCATCAGTATGCCCGCTATTTTTTTCATAATTGGATAAGTATAACACACAAAATTAGTGAAAATAGAAGGCTTCTCCAAGTGTTTTAGTTGGCCCATCAACGACCAGATATTTTAATGGAGGCAACCACGAAGGAGATTTGGGTTCATTTTTTCAATAATGATAGAACCAAAAGTTTCAAAGTGATAGTAGAAGGAATAACAGAAGAAGGTAAAATGGTGTTTATTGAAAAAGTGATTTTTCCTCAACCTGAAAGATTTTAAAGAAGCCCCTTGTTCTTACGGGAACAGCGGGGCTTGTTTTTACCGGTGAAAACTATTTTGCAGGAAAGCCGGTGCTTGCTTTCACTTCGTTCATTTGTTGAGTGTGCCTGTTACTATGTCCGGCTATAAATAAATATAGCTGATAACAATCTATCCATCCTACAGGTAGTTGAACCACATGGTTCCGCAAATCTTCAGTACTATTCTTCATGTACTTAATATGATCCATTCTGCTGGTTTTAAAATCTACCAAAGCTTCAGCCAAAGAATTATAGCCAGTGTTTTTGGGTTGAATGGGTTCGGGTGCCTGGGCTTTGAAAGATCTGTCTTCTACCATTTTTATCACTTGCTCATCTGTTACTTTTATCTCGGCTCTTTTTTCAGGATTGGCGGGGGCTTTCATGCCATTTTCAAACAATGTCCATAATAGTTTTTCTGCGGCGGCAATATGGAAAAAACAGTCTTGTACCGACCATTTGTCCGGAGCCGCTTTATAATTTAATTGTGCTTCTGATAACCCTTTTGTTGCACCTGTTGCATCTTTATAAGTATCCTTCATCAGGGTTAATGCACTTTTTCTTTCTGCTTTTGAAACGGTATTATCACTAATTGTACCCGCAAGGCCGGTAACAAAAAGTAAAGTGAGCAGCATTATTCCAGTTCTTCTTTTCAGCATGGCAGTCTTTTAGCAGTTTAAAAATCGGATAAAGTGTCATCCAAGGGTTGTGGAAGGATTGAAAAGATACTAAATAAATTAAAACGGACAAGAAAGAGTTAAGCACAAATTTTACTCATCATGACTCTGTGGCTTTTTTCTCACCATTCCGCCACGGGTATCTTTTATACTTTGCATGACGATGAAGGAATTAGGATCAATTTTTTCAATTTCACCGGTTAATCTTGTTATTTCCAGGCGGGTCACTACTGTGAAAATTATATCTGTAGGATTCGGGTTTTCGCCACTTTTGCCATATCCTCTTTTGCCTGAATAAATAGTTAACCCCCTTCTCATTTTCTCTTTTATCATTTGTGCAATCTCTTTGCTATACGGCGAAATGATTGTGACACTCGTAAACTCTTCTATACCTTCTAATATAAAGTCAACTGTTTTAGATGCTGCCAGGTAAGTCAGTATTGAATACAGGGCAACTTCAACAGAAAGTAAATAAGCCGCCACCGAGAAAATTATAATATTAAAAACAAGAATAAAATCTCCCACAGATACACTTCTTTTACGGCTTAGGGCTATGGCCAATATCTCTGTGCCATCAATTACGCCGCCACCTCTTATTGTAAGTCCGATACCAGCTCCAAGAAAAAATCCACCAAATACGGCCACCAGTAATTTATCATCCGTTACAATAGGAAAATGTACTGTTGCCACTACAATGGCAAGAACCGTAATGGCAATGATGCTTTTAATGGCAAAAATATTACTGATCTGATGCCAGCCCATTATTACAAATGGCAAATTGATAATTATAAGTAGCAATGGTAGTGAGATGCCTGTCTCCCGGCTGGTAAGCAGCGAAATGCCCGTTACCCCGCCATCTATCAACCCATTGGGGATTAAAAATCCTTCCAAACCAAATGCGGCCGAAAAAATACCAATGGTCATCATCATGGCATTTCTGAAGGCATTCCATAATACTCTTCGAACCACAAGAGTTCCTTTGGCCATTTCATAACGACTAAGGGGCTCTCCGCTTTCCTTACCGAGCACTTTCTTGATTTCCCTTATAATGATATGGTGGAATTTCGGATTCATAACCTTCCTTTCAAAGATAAGTAACTAAACAGGCAATAAGATTTCTATAAACCATCAAATCTGTAACTTTCGGAAATGAAAATCAACGAAATAATTTCTTATCTGGAAACAATAGCCGATACCTCTCTGCAGGAACAATATGATAATGCGGGGTTGATTACCGGCGATGCCGGATGGGAATGTAATGGCATTATTTGTACGTTGGATGCAACAGAAGATGTGGTTAACGAAGCAATAGAAAAAAAATGCAACTTGATTGTAGCGCATCATCCTATCGTTTTTAAAGGACTGAAAAAAATAAATGGAAAGAACTATGTAGAAAAAACAATCATTAGGGCTATCAAAAATGATATAGCTATTTATGCAATACATACCAACCTCGACAATGTAAAGCAAGGAGTAAACGGAAGAATAGCAGCAATGCTTGGTTTGGAAAATTGTAAAATTCTTGCAGAAAAAGATAATACTTTAAAAAAGCTTTTCACTTTTGCTCCGCTCGATAAAGCGGATGATGTTCGCAATGCCATCTTCGCCGCCGGCGGTGGACATATCAGTAATTATAGTGAATGCAGTTTTAATGCAGAAGGCACAGGTACTTTTAAAGGAGGAGAAGGCACTAATCCTTATGTGGGCCAACCGGGAAAACAACATCAGGAAAAGGAGTTAAAAATTGAGGTGATATTTCCGGCTTACCTCGAACGGAAAATAATTACGGCAATGATCGAGGCACATCCTTATGAAGAGGTGGCTTATGATATAATTCAACTGGCCAATTTCAACCAGTCAGTCGGTGCTGGTATGGTTGGGGAGCTAGCTCAACCTATTGATGAAAAACAATTTTTAAACAATTTAAAGACAATTTTCAAGACACCGGTTGTCCGGCATACAAGGTTGTCGGGTAAGCAAATCAAAAGGGTAGCCGTTTGTGGCGGAGCCGGAAGTTTCCTGATTTCCAAAGCCTTAGCTGCCAGCGTAGATGCTTATATAACTGCCGATATCAAGTATCATGAGTTCTTTGATGCCAACGATCAGCTTCTTCTCGCAGATATTGGGCATTATGAAAGTGAACAGTTCACTATCAACCTGCTACAAGAGGTTTTGGAACAAAAATTCCCTACCTTTGCCGTCCTTAAAACGGAGGTAAAAACAAACCCTGTTTTTTATCATTTGTAATAG
Organism: Chitinophagales bacterium; assembly: GCA_038257235.1. Classification (GTDB taxonomy): domain Bacteria; phylum Bacteroidota; class Bacteroidia; order Chitinophagales; family Chitinophagaceae; genus JJ008. The sequence continues at coordinate 522 of JBBSJN010000003.1, read as the reverse complement.
AATAAATGGTAAAAGAAGTAACAGCAGAAACCTCTACATAGAAAACTTCAAACCTGAATTATTAATATGGCACATGTAAAAGAATTTTCCGTTGAAGAAAAACTGACATCTTTAGTTACACTTCAAAAAATTGAAAGCAAGCTGGATGAATTACGTATCCTTAAAGGTGAGTTGCCAATGGAAGTGGCAGACCTTGAAGATGAGATCGAAGGGTTTCATGCCCGCCAGGTTCGTATTGAAGAAGAGATAAATGGAGTTACTGAATTTATTGAGCAACGCAAAGAAGCTATTAAAGAAGCGGAAGCAATGGTCAAGAAATACGAAAAGCAAAGCAATGATGTAAAGAATAACCGTGAGTTCGAAGCTATCAATAAAGAAGTGGAGATGCAGCAGCTGGAAGTAAAATTGGCAGAGAAGCATATCAAAGATGCAACAGAGGAAATTGCTGAAAAAGCTGTTTTGCTGGAAAAAGCTAAGAAGAATATTGTTGCCAAAGAAAGTATTCTTACAACCAAGAAAAGT
>JBBSJN010000002.1:0-39200 GCA_038257235.1 Chitinophagales bacterium | reverse complement strand
TAAGACCTTGGCTAATATGACTATTGCAAAATCTTTCCAGGTATCCGGAGATTATGACCAGGCAATTGCAAGCTATAAATCGGTGGTGCAATTAAACAAAGCGGCAATGGCAGCAGAAGCAAGATATGAGATTGCCAGTAGCTGGTTTAGTTTGAACAAATTAAGTGATGCAGAAAAAGCAGCATTTGAAACAATCAATAAATCTGGTTCTTATGATTATTGGGTAACGAAAGCATATATTCTTTTTGGAGATATTTATTTCAAACAAAATGATTATTTCAATGCGAAAGCTACCTTCCAGAGTATTATAGATAATACAACGGATGCTGAATTAAAAGCAGAGGCACAATCAAAATTGAATCAGGTAATAGTGGAAGAAGGTAAATCAAGCAAAGTTAATAATTAAGCCCCAACCCCGTTTCATCCCCGTCTGAATCAGATCGGGCAGGAGGGCGGGCCCAAAGGGACTTTAAAGATTTTTTTTTGAATAAAAAATGTAATTCGGAATAAATAATAAAAATGAAGAAGCAAATTTTTAAAATATTCTTACTGGCGACTGGCATTTTATGTTTTGGAATTTTAAATGCACAAAAAGATACATCTGGTAAAGGAGGTGTTGAGATCATATCTGCATTTAAACCAGTATTAAGAGAGGCCGCTAAAATTAATTTCAATCCTACACCGCCGCCGGCCGACGACACAAAGCCAAAACTTACGTATGACATTCCCAATCAGAACCTCGCCTTTGCCTACCAGCCAGGTTCTTTAAAGCCATTGGCGATGGATATTGATACTGCAGGACGGTTTGATAACAGCAGTTATATCAAAGCAGGTTTTGGTAGTTTAAGAACTCCTTTTGTACAAGCTGGATTTTCATTTGGCGATGGAGAAACTGCCGGACTTAATATATATGCAAAGCATGTTGGTTCTGATGGCAAAAGAGAGTTTCAAAAATTCAGTAATACGAATGTCAAGTTATCCGGCTATTTTAGATCAGGTAATAACCTGGAGTGGAATGCAGGTATTGGCATGAAGCAGGAAAGAATGTATAAATATGGTTACGATCCACAAACACTTTCTTTTTCTAACGATTCATTGAAACAAAACTTTCAGACCATCTCTGCCAGAGTGGGTTTTCATAATATCAACAAAACAGATTTTGGATTAACTTATTCACCTGAAGTAAAGATTGATGTGTTCAGCGATGATTTAAAAAATTCTGAAAGTAATACGGTGGTTAATCTTCCATTGCAAAAAACGATTGGAAAAGAGTTTGCCATCAATCTGGGAGTAACGTTTGATTTGACCCGCCTTTCACCAAAAAATAAAACAGCGTTAAATAATACAATGTATTATATATCGCCATCGGTGCTGTATAAAACGTCAAACATCAATGCACAGATCGGTATCCGGCCATCATGGGATAATAAAAGTTTTAAAATGTTCCCGAACGTATTGGCAGATATCAGTACAGAAGATCGCCGCTTTACTTTCCAGGCAGGATGGACAGGATACATCCGCAAAACAACCTACATGTACCTGGCAGGAGAAAATCCCTGGTTATTTTTACCGGCAGAATTTAAAAATACATGGGTAGAAGAAAGATTCGCCGGATTTAAAGGTTCTGTTGGAGATCATTTCAGCTATGCTGCTAAAGTGGGATTCAACAAACTGAATAACCAACCACTGTTTGTGAATGATGCATTATCTGCTTTGGGTGGAAAATCATTCCGGGTGCTGAATGAAAGCAAAATGAATGTGGTGAATTTTGGCGGTGAATTAGGCTTTAATATCCACGAAAAGTTTTCATTGATCACAGGGCTTACTTTCAACCAGTTTTCAGGCTTACAAGACAATGCCAAAGCTTATGGGTTAATTCCACTTGAATTGAAAGCAGCAATGCGTTTACAGGTAATAAAAGACCTTTGGTTAAAAACAGATTTGTTTGCCTGGGATGGTGCTAAATATCGTAACAAGGATGGTTCATTTGGTGATCTTGAAGGAGCGGTTGATTTAAGTGCCGGTCTTGAATTTAAAATCACCAAAAACATAAATCTCTGGACACAATTCAATAATATTTTTAATAGAGAATATCAGCGTTGGAACCAATATCCGGTATATGGGTTCAACTTTGTCGGCGGAATCGTATTTTCGTTCGATCAAAAGACGAAATAATGTACGCTGAACTTTATAGCTATCTCATTTTACATAAAAACTTACCAGTGCCGGGCATCGGCACTTTTTTATTACAAAGACATCCTGCTGTGGCAGATTTTCCTAATAAAAGGATTTTGCCGCCTTCCTATAGTGTAGTATTGGATAAAACAGAGCAAACCCCTGCAATGAGTTTTTATAAATGGCTCAGCCAGGCCTTGTCATCATCCGATCATGAGGCTGTAACAAAGTTTAATGATTTTGCTTTCAAGCTAAAAAATCAACTTGCAAATGGCGACATCATTAACTGGGATGATGTAGGAACTATAAGTAAAGGTTTGGGTGGGGAAGTGAAATTCATTCAACAGGGGAAAATAATACTGGAAGAACCTGTGACAGCAGAAAAAGTGATAAGGGTGAAAGCAGAACATATGGTAAGGGTGGGAGAGGAAGAAAAAACTTCTGAAGAGATGACAACCTTTCTTAATCAAACAGAAGAAAAAAAATCGCTTTGGTGGGCAGCTGCATTGATAATCGGTTTAGTGGCAGTTGTTTTTTTAGGGTGGTACTTTTCTGAAAATGGAGTGGAAGTTACTTCTACAGCCAATAATAAGCAAGTAAGCCCAATCGAATCAACAGCGACTTACAAATTATTACCTTGATAGCTTCTGCCTGATTAATCATTATCTATTTACTTTGCCAGCACTAAATGTCACAACTTATTCATTATACCAATTGTCCGGCCTGCGGTGCTGAAGCATTAAAAACTATTCTTGCAGCTAAAGATTATACTGTAAGTAATGAATTGTTCACTATAGTTGAATGTGAAGCCTGTACACTTCGTTTTACACAGGATGTTCCTGACATTCATTCTATCGGGCCATATTACAAATCGGAAAACTATATCTCACATACTAATACATCCAAAGGATTTATCAACAAGCTTTATCAATCGGTGAGAAAAAAAACATTGAAGCAAAAAAGAAAATTGATTGAGAAAACTACTGGATTAAAAACAGGAACGCTGTTGGATGTAGGAAGCGGCACCGGTGCTTTTGCCAGCGAAATGAAGCAGGCTGGCTGGCAGGTAACAGGGCTGGAGCCTGATGAAGAGGCAAGAAAAGTAGCTTCTCAAATAAACGATGTTGAATTGAATGAGATTAGCCGGTTTTACGAATTGCCTGAAAATAGGTTTGACGCTATTACTATGTGGCATGTGTTGGAACATGTACATGACTTGCAGGGTTATATTGCAAAGTTGAAATCAATATTAAAAGAAAACGGAAAAATATTTATTGCGGTACCCAATTACACTGCTAAAGATGCTGCTATTTATCAGGAATATTGGGCTGCTTATGATGTGCCAAGACATTTGTATCATTTCTCACCTCAATCCATGAAAATGCTGATTGAAAAGCACGGGATGAAAATTGAAGAATACAAACCGATGTGGTACGACAGCTTTTATGTTTCGATGCTCAGTAGTAAATACAAAAAAGGGAATACAAATCTAATCGCTTCATTCTTTAATGGCCTTCGATCAAATAGTAAAGCAATAGGAAATGTGCAACGATGCAGTTCTGTAATTTATATGATAAAGAAATAATTTTCTTTGGGGTTTTAAAGTCCCACTAGGGAATTTAGGGGGCATTACTGACTAAACTGTACTTCATACAATTCCGGCCACAATTTTCCTGTAATATAAATTTTCTTTGAACTTGAATCATAGGCAATTCCATTGGGAACTTCAGCATGAGGGTCAATTGCTTGAATCCTTTTATGCATTTCAGTAAGATCTGCTTTTGCAACAATAATTCCTGTTGCCGGATCAATTTTAAAAATATATGGCATTAGGTATTGATTAGCATATACATAACCATCAATATATTCCAATTCATTTAAATTATAAGATGGATTGCCTGATTCCGTTACTGTTTGTGTTTTTACTAAATTAAAAGTTGATGGCTCGTAAAAAAGCAAATCACTTCCACCTGTACTAACAATAAGGTTTTTACCATCATTGGTTAATCCCCATCCTTCAATATTGGCATCAAACTCTTTTACTTTTTTGAAATCCTTTAATGTATAAACAAATACTTTTTTCTCTTTCCAGGTAAGTTGATAAATAGTGTCGTTTAAAATGGTGATTCCTTCACCAAAATATTCATTGGGAAGCGAAATTTGTTGAAGGGTCTTACCGGTTTTCAAATCCACTTTTTTTAATTTTGAAAAACTATAGTTCCCGGTTCCTTCATACATTTCTCCTTTATAAATTATTAATCCTTGCGTATAAGAGGAAGTATCATGCGGATAGCTGGTTATAATGGAATAACTCATACTTTTCGGAGCATCGGGTAAAGGAATTACCGGGTCTTTTGAATCATCATTTTTACAGGCTGCAGCGAAGCATAGAATCCCGATCAATAAGTACTGTTTCATTTTTTACTTTTAGCGGCACAAAAATAAGTGCTGATTTTGTTTTATGCTGTTAAAGGTTATTTTATTAACCTGCTTATAGGAAAACTACGATATAAAAACTTCTTGCACAGTAAATTAAATGAGTTATATTTGACTAACATTAATCCTTACCAACGGAATTTCATCATTGAAATCCTATCCCTGAATTGCCCCGTTTAATTCCCAATCTCCTTCATTTTAATTGTACCAATTTCCCGTGATCAACACCTGGCAGTGTTTTGTTGCCTTGATGTACCGCTAACCATTTGAAAACTCATGAAGACGGGATTTATTTTCATACTATTCACCTTCGTTGCTGTCAGTTGCCTTAATGCGCAGCGAAATTGCATTACAAATTCATATCAGCAGGAAGCAATGGCTAAAGACGCAGCACTGAGAAATAATTTTGCTGCTATCGAATCATTTATAGTCAGGCAACAAAACCAAACTACTACTCAGTCAAACAGAATTGAATCTTCCATTATAAAAATTCCGGTTGTTGTACATATTTTGTATCACACTCCAGATCAAAAAATAGCTGATGCAGTTGTTAAGAACCAGATTAAAATATTAAATGAATGTTTTCGAAGGCTGAATGCAGATACGGTAAAAACGCCGGCCAGGTTTAAAGCCCTTGCTGCTGATTGCGAAATTGAATTTCAACTGGCAACTTCAGACCCCAAAAAAAGATATACTAACGGCATTACCCGTAAATACACACCAATAACAGAGTGGGAAGCAAAAGATGACATGAAGTATGCTGCTAAAATGGGTGCTGATGCCTGGGATACTAAAAGCTATCTTAATATCTGGGTTTGCAATTTGGACAATGTATCAGGCTATTCCAGTGTAATGGGTGGGCCAGCTGAGAAAGACGGTATAGTATTAGATTTTGATGCGTTTGGCATCACAGGAGTAAACGCAGCAACCGATATGGGAAAAACGGCCGTGCATGAAGTTGGCCACTGGCTCGGTTTAAAACATTTGTGGGGAGATGAGTACTGTGGCGATGATGGCATTACCGATACGCCTAAGCAATCGGGTTATAATGTTGGTTGTCCTTCAGGAGTGCTTATTTCTTGTGGAAACGGGCCAAACGGCGACATGTTCATGAATTATATGGATTTTACCAACGATGCCTGTCTCAATATGTTTACGATGGGCCAAAAAGCAAGAATGCTCAGCTTATTTAACTCAGGAGGTGTTCGAAACGCATTACTTACTTCAAAAGGATTGGATGCGCCGCTCATATTTGAATCACCAGTACCCGAAGAAGATCCTAGATGGCTCGAGGTGAAACTGTACCCAAATCCTGCCACAACTGAGCTAGTTCTGGATTTGGCCTATGATATTCGTTGGTTTGGAAAAATAATTTCTATATTTAATTTGAGTGGGCAACTCATTATGAATGTGACAGTTACGTCCAAAACGCAGCGCATTAACATCAGTAAATTACAACCAGGCATATACATCCTTGCAGCGAAAAAGGATGATGGGGAGTCTATGAAGAAGCGATTTACCAAGTTATGAGTCGCAACCAAAACTTATTTTAACGGCAAGCTACGGGGTCACTGAAAAGTGATCCCTAATTTTTTAAAGAATCTTCAAGCTGTCGAGCTTGTCCTGGTCTATTTGTTTTACAAGAGCTTCCAAACCGTCATACTTTACTTCTTCCCGCAGGTATTTTTTCACAAACACTTTTAGCTGCTGACCGTATATCTCTCTATCAAAGTCAAAAATATTTACTTCAATCACTTTTGTTTTGCCATCCAACGTTGGGCGAAAACCGATACTCATCATTCCTTTTAATCGGCTGTCAGATCCTTCCACTTGTGCATACACGGCATAAATTCCATTACCGGGAATAATTTTTTCATCATCTTCTATTTTTAAGTTGGCTGTTGGGTAACCGAGCTTCCTTCCTAATTTATTTCCATGAACGACAGTGCCGGAAAAAAAGAATTCATATCCTAACAACATATCTGCTGTTGCTATATCATTGTGCAGAATAGCTTCCCGGATGTTGGTAGAACTGATGGAAATATTCTCCAGTATATGTTTTGGAATTTCTTTGATATGAAAGTTCAGTTCCTTCGCCATTTTTTCTAATAGGAGGTAATCACCCAACCGGTCACGGCCAAAGCGATGATCGTAACCAATAATAATAGTATGTGGGTGAAATTTATCAAAGAGAAAATGCTGTACATATTCCTCTGCTGGTTGATTAGCAAATGCATCAGTAAAAGGAACAATTACAAGGTGATCAATGCCGATTGCCCGTAACAATTCAATCTTTTCATCCAGTGTATTAATAAGACGGATGCCTAAAATTGTTGAAGAAACTACTTTTCTTGGATGCGGATGAAAAGTTACAATAATGGATTCTCCATTGATCGCTTTTGCTTCAGTCAGCAATTTGTCTATTACCTGCCGGTGGCCCATATGCACACCATCGAATGTTCCGATAGTGACGACTGCATTATTAAATACGGGCAAATTTTCTATATCACGGTGTACTTGCATAATTTGAATGGGCAAAACTAATTGATAATTGATAATTGAGCATTGAGAATTGAGGTTTAGATTTGCCAGGTAATCGAAATTATGAGTTTGTATAGCAAAAGAGGCGTATCTGCCCAGAAAGAAGAAGTGCATGCTGCCACTAAAAATCTTGACAAAGGGCTTTATGAAAAGGCTTTTTGTAAAATTTATTCCGATGTAATTTGTGGAGATGAGGAGTGGGTGAATGTGATGCATGCAGATGGTGCCGGCACCAAAAGTATTCTTGCCTATTTATACTGGAAAGAAACAGGCGATGTGTCCGTTTGGAAGGGAATTGCGCAGGATGCCATTGTGATGAACCTCGACGACCTGCTTTGTGTGGGTATTTATGATAAGATACTTTTTTCTTCAACCATTGACAGAAACAAGAATCTGATACCGGCAGAAGTGCTGGAAACTGTGATCAATGGAACTCAGGAGTTTTTTGATACCATGAATGGATTTGGTGTCAACATCAGTTTTATGGGCGGTGAAACTGCCGATGTGGGTGATGTGGTAAGAACGATGGCGGTAAACGGCACTATGACGGCCCGTTGGCCAAAAGCGAAATTGATCACCAATGAAAAAATAAAAGCAGGAAATGTAATTGTTGGTTTGGCAGGATTTGGACAAGCTAATTATGAATCCAGTTATAACAGCGGCTTAGCCAGTAATGGTCTCACCAGTGCAAGACATGATGTACTAGATAAAACGTACGGGGAAAGATTTCAAGAAAGTTATGATACATCTTTAGATGAATCCGTGGTATATATTGGCCCGCATAAACTAACTGATGAAATAAAAGACCAGGATAGAGCCACAACTATCGGAGAGTTATTATTAAGCCCCACCAGAACATTTGCACCGGTAATGAAAGAATTACTGGAAAATAATTTTGATGCTATTAATGGTCTTGTGCATTGTAGCGGCGGCGGACAAACCAAATGTTTGAAATTTGTTCCGGATAATGTTCGCATTGTAAAAGATAATTTATTTGAGCCGCCACTTATTTTCAAACTAATACAGGAAGCCAGCAAATCAGATGACAGGGAAATGTACCAGGTTTTTAATATGGGTACAAGGTTAGAGATTTATACGAATGAAAAAGACGCTGAAACAATTATCAGCGTCTCTAAAAAGTTTGGTGTAGATGCTCAGGTTATTGGAAGGGTGGAGGAGAGTGAGAAAAAATGTTTATTGATTAAGAGAGGCAATGCGGAAATTTATTACGAATAATAGTTACAGAAAAATAGCAGTATAGTCTTTCACTTTTTCTGCCAGATTAAGTTTTATTTCTTCCCATTTTCTGGGGATCAGGCAAGCAGGATCATCTTCAACATCCGCAGTTTCAAAATTGGTTAAGCTATGTATAATATAACCGGTATCAATTAAAGGAAATTTTGATTTAAAAATTGCTATCATTTTTTCTAATGAAATATCATTTAAAAGGAAATCAATATCCCAAAAGTCTTTTTTAGCAAAGCGGTTACTGATTGCTTGTAATTTCATGGGAATAATATCATCAAGAGTTATCAGTCTTGTATCGTCAATACCTTCAAAAGGGTGTAGCCATGGAAAGGGATAGAGTATAAAATCCACTTTTATTCCATTTATCATAAACATCATCTTTTGATTCTGCTCAAACAATAATTCAGTTGCAGGAAATAAAGTGGTTACAGTTTTATAAATTGTGATGTTATCATAATTTGAATGGGTGAAAAAATCCAGGTCAACAGAAAACCTATGACCTTTTCGCAATGCAATACTAGTGCCGCCGCCTAAAGCAAAAATATTCAATTTGGGTTCTCTGCAAATTGATTTCAGTAAATCCAGGGTAGTGGGTTCAACTGCATTTTTCTGTAACATTCAAATTCATTTTTTTGCAACTGTAAAATAGTGCATAAAAAACTAAGGACTGGTTGACGGAGGTAAGAGGCCTGTGTAATCTCATTCTTTATCCTGTCAAGGCCATAAAACCGCATCAATAAAACCTGATCATCCCAGCTACCGTAGTTAAAAACTTTTTGCATTATGAACAATGAGGATTTTTCGAAATCCAGTTTATCAAAGTTTACATCCCAGAAGGCTCTTTTGGATATTACTGGATTGTGCATAAAGTAAAGTTAGTATAAAAGGTATTATTAATAGAAAACTACAATGATGCGGTTATTGATTTTGTAGCCATTCTAAAGGGTCAATGGTTCTCGTATTATTCATTGTTAATCAACTATTTTTTTAGTTATAGGATGAATTTCCTGGAAAACTGTTGATTAATAAGGCGTAAGAAAACCATTATTGAGCCATAAAATATCAGGCAATCTGTATTTCATTTATATTTACAGCCATGCAATCATTCCAACTCTTATCACAAAAATTTGCCCTCCACTTTGATAAGCGGCATTTTCCGGAGCAGCCATCTTCTTTATATGATCCCAACGAATATTTTTTAAACCTTGGCGGAAAAAGAATCCGTCCTGTTCTATGTTTGATGGGCAATGAACTCTTTGATGAGATAAAAGAAGATGCCTGGTTTTTGGGAACAGCTATCGAACTCTTTCACAATTTCACATTGATACATGATGACATCATGGATAAAGCTCCGTTGCGTCGTGGAATGGAAACCGTTCATTCAAAGTATGGCGATAGCACTGCTTTGCTGGCCGGAGATGTAATGCTGGTAACAGCATACGAAGAGCTAAATAAGATAGGCGTTGAACAACTGAAACCAATTCTTACATTATTTAATAGAACAGCCAAGGAAGTTTGCGAAGGTCAGCAACTGGATATGGATTTTGAAAAAATGAATAATGTGAATATGGATGCATATATCAGCATGATTACATTAAAAACATCTGTTGCATTAGCCGCCAGTTTACAAACCGGTGCCATACTTGGGGGTGCGGGAGAAAGAAATCAGCATTTGTTATATGAGTTTGGAAAAAAACTCGGCATTGCTTTTCAGGTTCAGGATGATTATCTCGATGCATTTGGCGATCCTGATAAATTTGGAAAACAGGTTGGAGGAGATATACTTGCAAATAAAAAAACATTTCTTCTTTTACATGCCTTGCAAACCGCATCAGCAGCACAGGAGAAAGAATTAAAAGAGCTGTTAGCAGCAAATGGTGATAATAAAATAGAAAAGGTGTTACAGATTTTCCGTGATTGCAAAGTGGATGAATGGGCTTTGCAATTAAAAAATAAATATCTCGACGAAGCTTTTACTCATCTGGAAGACATTGCAGTGTTATCCAAAAGAAAAGAGCCGCTTAAAGAGCTTGCTCATTTCCTGATTAAACGGGAACATTAGTAAATAAGCAGTTAGTTCTCTATCAGTAAGCCAATCAGGCAAATTACAATTATTGCAATATCTATCAGCACTGTAATAAATAAAGTTGGTATAATAATTTTTGTTGGCATAGCAGCCAGATTCGAAATAAGGCTTACTGCCATTGCAGCAATAGCAAAGGGCCAGAATATAAAATTATTGCCAGTAGCTAAAATAACAGCAACGGTTATAATTGTAAATACACATCCATGGCCGGCAATAGCAAATGCTGTCCATCCAAAACGGTTTTCTTCCTGACTATCTGCCCAATTGATAAAACGTTTCCACAAAGAAATTTTAGTTGCTGAATTGCTATACGTGGATGGAAGTGTTTGTTGAATTGTTGTTTCCATTATTTTTGTTTTTGTAATGCAAATTTGGAATCATTAGGTCTCCGAAAAGATGATATAAATTTCCCTGAAACCTGATATTTATCAGCCTGTCCTTATAAATCCTTTAAATAGTGAGCATTAAAATCAATCTCAATTGATATTTTTCACTATTTTAAAGTATTAATAATAAAATATGTCAACTTCTGAAACTGACGGCTTTAAAAAACCAACTTTATGGCATGCTTTAATTCCGATTATAGTATTGGTTGCACTGCTCATGCTCAATGTATTTTTTTATGGTGATATGGCTACTTCAGGAGCCAATCAGATTGCACTGATACTTGCAGCTATGGCAGCAGTGTTTGTAGGGTTTTCACTGAAAATACCATTTGATTACATGTTGAAAGGGGTCATTAAAAGTATCAACTCGTCCATGGGTGCTATACTTATTCTTTTAATGATTGGAGCTTTGGCTGGCACCTGGCTTATTAGTGGTATTGTTCCTGCGATGATCTATTATGGACTTCAGGTATTAAACCCCACTATATTTTTATTTGCAACTTGTATTGTTTGTTCCGTTGTTTCGGTAGCCACCGGCAGTTCATGGGCCACAGTGGCTACAGTTGGTATTGCGTTGCTTGGTATAGGCACAGCAATGGGAATACATGTAGGATTGATTGCAGGCGCAGTTATTTCAGGAGCTTATTTTGGTGATAAGATATCGCCGATGTCAGACACAACAAATCTTGCTCCGGCAATGGCAGGCACAGATTTGTTCACTCATATCCGGTACATGATGTACACAACTGTTCCCAGTATAATTATAACCTTACTTATATTTCTCGGTATAGGATTGTTTTCTAAGAGTAGCGGCTCGGTTGAAGATACAACTGCTCTGTCCGTGGCAATAAAATCAAAATTTAATATCAATCCATTTTTATTTATAGTTCCCGGCATTGTTATCTGGATGATCATTAAAAAAGTAAATGCACTGGCGGCCTTATTAATAGGCTCATTGCTTGGCGGCATTGCTGCAATCATATTTCAGCCGCATATAATTACCGAAGTAGCTGGAACAACAGGGTCTTTTGCCAAGCAGGCTTACATGGCTTTAATAAATGCCATGTCAACAGAAGTAAAAGTGGGTACTGATAATGAAATTGCAAATGGTTTGCTTAAAGCAAAGGGTATGTATGGTATGCTGAACACTATCTGGCTGATATTGGCAGCTATGTGTTTTGGCGGCGTAATGGAATCTGCGGGTCTGTTAAGAAGAATTACAGAGCCACTGGTTAAGAAAGCAAAAAGTACAGGAGCTTTGGTTGCCACTACTGCCGGTAGTTGTGTATTTGTAAACATTACTGCTTCGGATCAGTATCTTGCTATTGTTGTGCCGGGAAGAATGTTTGCACAAACATATAAAGACAGGGGATTGGCTCCCGAAAACCTTAGTCGTACTTTGGAAGATTCAGGTACCGTTACTTCAGTACTGGTGCCGTGGAATACCTGCGGAGCTACACAGGCAGGGGTGCTGGGTGTGGCCACACTGGTTTATCTTCCTTATTGTTTTTTTAATATTATCAGTCCGTTTATGACTGTCTTTTTTGCCTACGCCGGAATTAAAATAAGAAAATTAGTTAAGCCTGCTGATAAAGTTACTTCCGCCATTGCAACTTAACTCAATTGGTTTTATTAAAATCTGCCGCACATTTTTACTTTGGTAACTTTGTGCGGCAATTTTATTTATAATATATAGCAGAAAAAAAATGAAGTACCAGATAGGCGATACAGTATTATTAATTCATTCAAATGAAGAAGGCCAGGTAGTGGATATTATGAATGATAAAATGCTGATGGTAGATGTAAAAGGTGTCACCTTTCCGGTATATATGGATCAGGTCGATTTTCCTTACTTCAAACGGTTTTCAGAAAAGAAAATAGTTCCGGCCAAAAAGGAAAAGCAATATGTGGATGATGTGCGAAAAGAAAAACTGCCAAAAGACAAACAAGTAGCCGATGGTGTATGGCTAACTTTCTTACCAGTTATGGATACTGATGAGTTTGGTGATGATGTGGTGGAAGAATTAAAACTGCATTTGGTTAACCGTACAGAAACACCTTTTCATTTTATTTACAAACTGCATTTCTTTGGCAAACCTGATTTTGAATTAAAGAACAGTGTTCATCCCTTCGAAGATTTTTATTTACATGATATTGACTTTGCAGATTTAAATGATAGTCCAAGCTTCGAACTTGATTTTTCGTTGATTACTCCTTCAAAGCATAAGGCAGATCATTTTGAAGCTTCGGTTAAATTAAAGCCCAAACAACTTTTTCTAAAAATTGAAGAACTGAAAAAAAAGAATGAAGCCACATTTTCACAATTACTATTTGAAAACTATCCTGATAAACAGATAGAAGATGTGGTGGAAATGGGAAGACTCGCCGCCAGAGGATATAAAATTTACGAAGCCTCCAAAGCAAGACAACACATGGAGCCTGCCCGCAGTGTGGTGGATCTGCATATTGAAAAACTAACCGACGACTGGAAACATCTCAGCAACTATGAAATATTAACGATGCAGTTAAAAACTTTTGAAAAATTTTATCATTTATCCGTTGCACATCATCAGCCTTCGTTAACTGTAATACATGGGGTGGGAGAAGGGGTGCTGAGGGATGAGATACATGAAAAGCTACGGCTAAAGAGAGAAGTAAAATCATTTATCAACCAGTTTCATCCCAGTTTTGGATATGGAGCTACGGAAATATTTTTTCAGTATTGAGAATATTTGCAAAGTGTTGAGTAGAATTACCGAACGATAAAAAGTGCGACGCCCGTCCGACCTGGTCATCCGGGCGGGCAACGGAAGATGCTAGTAACAATGTCGCTGGTTACATAAATTGTATATTTGCGATTCGCTTCTTTGAAAATTTTGCTACAAGCCAGGCTATCGCTTCTTATTTATTTAAGAGGAGGAAAGTCCGGACAGCACAGAGCAATGCACCGGTGAATAGCCGGCTTCCCGGTGAAAATCGGGAAAGAGAAAGTGCCACAGAAAATAACTACTCCGCAAGGAGAAAAGGTGAAAATGTGAGGTAAAAGCTCACAGTTTGTATGAGTAATCATATTTACGGGTAAACCTTGCATGCTGAAATGCCACATATACCATCGCCTGAGAACGGCTCGTTCGAGATGGAGGGTAGGCAGCTTGATTCCGTTGGGCAACCTTCGGGACAGATAAATGATAGCCACTTCGTTAGTTCGTCATTGCGAGCAAAGCGAAGCAACAGAATCCGGCTTACGGCTTGTAGCTTTTTTAATTAATTGAATTATGAAAAAATTTATACTTTTTATAACTACACTGATGGTACTAGTTGAAAGCTGTAATAACAAATCTGCAAAAACAGACGAACAGGATCATTTAACACAAAAGGATAGTACCGGTTTGCAAATAAATAAAGATTCGATTTTATTATCCCTTACTGCAATAATACTTACTCATTTTAAAAATGAACAATATAGTTTGATTGCAGATTATATAGATCCAATTGAGGGTGTTCGTTTTTCCCCTTATGGCTATATAGATACAGTGAATAATATTATCTTTCGCCATAATGATTTTTCAGCAAATGCGGATTCCTCAAAACAGAAAAAAATTGAGTGGGGATTAATGGATGGAAGTGGTGAGCCGATTCTAAAAAAATTCAATCAATACATCAGAACATTTGTTTACGATGTGGATTTTCTTCATCCGGAAAAAGTTGCTGTCAATAAATTCATGGGTGGAGGCAATAGTTTTAATAACCTGTCTTCTATATACAAAACCTGTGATTTTACTGAAAGTTATTTCTCCGGGTTTGATAAAAAGTATGATGGCATGGATTGGCGTTCGTTGCGGCTGGTGTTTAAACTTAAAGGCAGTACCTATTATTTAGTAGGAATTGTGCATGACCAATGGACTATTTAAATATGAATTTTGTTCTACTAATAATTTCCAATATATCCAGCAGCTTCCATCATCCAGGCAATTCCCAAGTGCACTATTAAACCTCCTAAAACAGATCGGGTATTATATACCACCACACCCAGCAATATTCCACCAAAGTATGAGCTGATACATTCAGCCATTGGTTTTCCAAAATGTATAGCACAATAAAAGCAGGCCATTGGTAGTATAGCGTCTTTACCTGCCCATTTCATAAATGCAAGGACTAAAAAACCACGGAAGAATAACTCAATAGTAATGAAATCAGTTCCATAAGAAATTTCGAATAATAGTTTATGCCACCATTGTATGCACGGTTCATTGTATACACCAGCTATAGTTTTTAATTTTGGGTATACACTTAAAAAATCTTGTTGAGTAGAGGCAGCCGCTACTAATGGCAGCATTATTACCAGCATTAGTAGGTATGGTCTCCAGTTTATTTCCTTAGTCTTCAATCCATAAAACGGTTGCTCCTTATCAAATATTTTCCAAACAATAAATAATACACCACCAATAATAAGCACCAGCAAAGGCCAGTAAACAATATGGTTCCAGTAGTTATCCCAGTTAAGATTAGCAGAGAATTTAAAATAAAAATCAATGCCCGACTTAAAAGAAAACAAAGCCGGAGCCAGGAAGAGTAAATAGATGAATACAGGGTTTGAAGTATATTTTTTCTTTGCAAGAAGCCTGTAAAGCAAATAAGGAAATCCAAAAGCTAAGAGGAATAATGCGTATCGGCTAATGAAACTAAAAGCAAAAGAATGCTGCCTCTTTATATATCTGTCTGCATCAAAATGATAATTCAGAAATATCAAAATGGCAATAAAAACGGATACTGCCAACAAAACTTTCTTGTCAATTGTTGAAAAATACTCCCTGATTTGCCGGATAATAGCCTTCATTTCAGGTGGAAAATAAAATATTTTGCTGGTCTTTAAACTTTCTTGTGGTTAAGAGTTCCAATGTTTCGTTAAATAATTAGTATGAACCCCAAAAAAGTATAACCATGAAAACTCTAACACTAAACCGGATTACACTTGCTGCGTTTGCAGTAATGTTCTCATTATTCATTACATCTTGTCAAAAAGAAGCCAGTTTGACAAATACAGAAGAAACAGTTTCGGAAGAAGAAGCAGCTACTCTTTCCGATGAAAGTGCACAAGCTGAAGCCAGCTTTGATGATGCTGACGACATCGCTTTTACTGCAGCGGATGAAGAAGGCAATGCAGGAGGATTTGGAATCGAAGGTCGTCCGTCAGGAGATCAGAACCGCATATTCCTTCCGAATTTCTTTGAATTAAGGGAAAGAATTGGAGACTGTGCCACCATCACTGTTACCCCAAACGACAGCACTTATCCTAAAAGAGTTGTTATTGATTTTGGCGATAGCTGCCTCGGCAGAGATGGTAAAGTAAGAAGCGGAAAATTAGTACTTCATTTTACAGGACCTATCCGCAGACCAGGATCCATTGTAACACTTGAATTTGTTCGCTATCATGTAAACCGTGTGCATATTGAAGGAACCAAGATTTTCAAAAATCTTTCTGAACCGCCTATACATAAATGGAGTATTGCAGTAGATAATGGTAAAGTAACTTTCCCAAGTGGCAGAGGTTATAAATATGAAGGTATAAAGACAGTTACTCAAATAGCAGGAATGCTAACCGCAAGGGTTTGGGATGATGTGTACAAAATAACAACCCGTTCTTCTACAAAATTTAATAACAGTTGGACAGTTAATATCAATACTGAAGATCCTTTGATTAAGAAAGTGGCTTGCCGTTGGATTAGCGAAGGAACATTGAAGATTAAGATTAACGACAGGATATTAAAACTTGATTTTGGATTCCCTAACAATGGCAATTGCGATAACAAGGCATTACTTACCTGGAACAATGGCAACAGTCAGCGAATTGTAATCCTCCCTTAAGCATACCTATAAACGGGTAAAAGTCCTTCCGTATTCCGGAAGGACTTTATATTTGTGGTATGCGAAACATTTTTTAAAACTTTTTTTATTATTCATTTCTTGAAACACAGTTTCAAAGGAAGATAAGTTTATTAAGGACATAACCGGTGATTAAATTGTTCTTTATCAGGATGAACAAATAAAGCATGAATCTCAAAGATATTTATACGCCACAATTCAGGATTCAATAGTGAATAGCAAGGGGGATTATTTTACAAGGTAGATGATCTTTCATATGTGTTTACACTATATACATATAGAAACCCGCACTATCTTTTTTATGTTTATTTAATACAGAATTTACTAGCTTTTGTTGTAGCATGTATTAAAATTACTATATCATTCTTTGGAAATATTATTCAATATGATAGCTGATAAGTGTGGAAATTTGTTCTAGTTTAATTATCCGTTGACCCATTATAGCTGCTTCCCGGATATATTTTAATACACCGATTCCGGGTTTAAAAAACACCTGGTCTTTACGAAAGTCACGGGCATTCTTTTCAAAATAAAGATAGTTACTGAATTTGCCAGCCGGAATTGCAATGCCGGTTTCTATTTTTTTGGATGTGCCAAATGCAGCCGCATCTTCAAAGCTGGTAAGATATTTAATAGAATCGCCTTCAAATAAACCAAAATCTTTTTTTGCATCCATTATATTGGGTGCGAATAAGCGGTCTGTTAAGCCATAGAAAGAAGAGTCATTTGCAAAAAGTACTTGTGGTAAGCCAATGAATTTATTACTTTTCCACCAGATCAGATCATCCGTAACTGTTTTTAAATTGGAGAAATAACGTAAAGTATCCAATTGAACCTTTTGAAATAGACCATCTGAAAAGATAGAATCTTCATAAATCCAGTAGTTCTTTTTGCTTAATGGAATAATTCCACAATGTTTTGAAGTGCAGATATAATCTACAACATTTTCTGTAGAATAAAAGCGGCCAGCCGGATTAGCGGTCTGTAGCTCACAAGGCTCAGCTTTTTCTTCAAAATTGAAATCTTTTTGGCAGGATACAATTAACAGGCATCCTGATAACAGGGGTAAAATTATCTTCTTCAAAGGAATTCTTTTTAAGTCCAAAAGGATTGACAAAATAGAGACTAGTTTTCATATCTCATAACTTTACTAAGAATATTTACGATAAATGATGCACCGTAATTTGTGCAAGTCCTTGGATATAAACGGTAATTGCCCAGTTATTTGCAATAAAAAAAGCCTGAAAATAATTTTCAGACTTTCGGCTAAACCTCTTGTTCAGGCTAAAATTGGCTTTACTTCAGCGTTTTTTCAAAGAAGTCCTTCATATCATTCCAGGAAGCAGTATCAGCTGCCGCATTATATTTAATGGGAATATTGAACTTTTCGCCCATTGCTGTCGCATTTGGATTGGTAAAGGCATGACTTGAGCCTTCATAGGTCTTAAACACATATACAGCACCAACAGAGTCCATTTGTTTTCGGAACTGATCGACTTGTTCTTGCGGTACAAAAGGATCTGCGCCACCGTGACAAACAAGTATATGTGCTTTCAATGTGTTTTTGTCAGGTGTTACCACTTGTAAGCCTCCATGAAAGCTTACAACAGCTTTCAAATCTTCGCCAAGGTTGGCCATATTCAAAACTTGTGTGCCACCAAAACAATAGCCAATTGCAGCTACTTTGTTTTGATCTGCCTGGCCGTATGATTTTAATTTTTCTAGTGCTGCATCAAAACGTCTTTTAGCCATTTGCGGATCAGCATAGAAAGGTGTGGCAAGTTGTCCGGCCAGTTCAGGATTATCGGCTTGTTTACCTTCTCCGTACATATCTAAAGCCATAGCGATGTAACCAAGCTTGGCTAATTCTCTTGCTCTCATTTTTGCATAGTCATTTAATCCCCACCACTCATGCACTACTAATACTGCTGGTCTTACACCTTTTATATTTTCATCATACACTACAAACCCATTCATAGTCACACTGTCACCTGTGTAGGTTATATTTTCTTCTTTCAGTAATGGTTCTGTCATGTCAGCCTCCTTTTTTTTGTCTTCGTTTTTGCAGGACATAAGTACTACAACTGAAGTTAAAATTGCAATTGATAATGATTGAAAAGATTTCATTGATGAAGTTTTTGTTTTCATTGATAATAATCAATGAAGTTCCGAAAAAGTTTTAACATACAACTGTTGTGACTGATACTGTTGCAGTAACTGGTTAAATTAGATAAAACGGTTGATATAGATTACCTTCCCGACCAACATCTTTTTCTTTATTTTCTTTTACAGCTCTTTTTAATGCTAATAATACTATTGTTTTTTGTGTGTCACTGGTACCTGGCGATCTTCTCTCAAACTTTCCTCCAACACCGTTATGCATCTCATGCTGCTTTCAGTATGAACAAATTCTGGGAACGTTTTTTTTATCTGCTTGCTTACATCGGTCAAGGTTCTTCGTATGTAAGTCCGAGAGTATATGCTATAATGCATCGTATGCATCATGCCTATACAGATACAGAAAAAGATCCGCATTCACCTTTATTTGATGACAACCTGTTTGCCATGATGTGGCGAAGCCGGATCTATACATCCGGGATTTATAATAATACAATTGAAATAGAAGATAGATTTTTGAAAAATCTTCCTGACTGGCCTGCAATGGATCGGATTGCTCATAACTGGGTGTCCAGAGTTGGGTGGATCGCTTTCTATATCACCTTCTACATTTTATTTGCTCCATCAGCCTGGTGGTATTTATTGATACCGATACATATTGTTATGCTTCCTCTGCATGGTGCTGTTATCAACTGGTATGCTCATAAATACGGAACAGTCAATTTTAAATTGAAGAATACATCAAAGAATTTGTACCCCATGGATTTGTTATTGATGGGCGAAGCATATCATAATAACCATCATAAAACTCCATCAGCCATTAACTTTGGTAAACGTTGGTATGAAGTAGATCCTACTTATCCTATCATTCTTTTTCTTAGCTGGACAAGAGTCATTAAGATTAATAAAATAAACCTGAGTTCTAATGTAGAACTGGAATAATTTTTTGTTGAATATTTCTGCAGAAGGCACTTAGAATTTTCTTTGTGCCTTTTGTGCTTTCAGGACACACTTTTTCGTAAATCGAGTATGATCCATAATACTACAAAACTGAGAATAGCAGCAAAAAAGCACCAGACGGAAATTACAAATCCATTATAAAAAGTGACTGCAAAAAGATAAGAGCCAAGAAACACTACACCAAGCCATTTCATCTTTTTTATAGATGATATAAAAGGAGTAATGATTGTTGCAGCGATATAAAGAACAGTGAAAGTTATAATCAGGTTTTTTACAAGAGTTGGTATATTGAATTCATAATGCAGATGATCTCTTAATGACGCTGTCGCCGAATCAGGACAAGTAAGGCAGAATGGGGTAACAACTTCAACGGGATAACTAAAGAGTATAAAGCAAACGCCTATTGCAACAAAAGCTCCAATCCATACAAACAGGTTTATTATCTTTTTTCGCCTTTCATCTTTTTCCAGCATCCGGATAGTGAAAGGAATCCAGAATGGCCACACTGCCATTGCAAAGACAAGAAAAGTATAAGTGAAAAATGGTTGCCAGCCTGCGAAGTCTGCATTTTTAAGAGAAACCCATAACAAACCTTCAGTTAATTGTTGTATTGAAAATAATAACGGGATTGTTCCAAAAAGTTTTTGTGGTTTTGTTTTGGTTTTTGCGACGGAAATAACACCCAAAGTGCCAAGCACTGCACTGGCTCCAAAACTTGCTGTTGCTGAAAAACACATTGTAGATTGTTGTTTGAGATGGGAAGTTAAGTGTGTTTTTGGTATGAAGATTTATTAATCTTTCAAAAAGTAAATTTTGTGTTTAGGCTGCACTAGTTGTTTCAAGCATTATGAATTTAAAAGGAATACACAATGTGTACCCCCTTTAATTTTCAACCTGTATTCTGCTTCTTTATTTATTTTTTTTTGTATCAAATTTTTTGGTAACTGAAAAACGTAAACCACCTCCCTGCACACTGTATTTTTGTGCAGACGGACCTTTGGCCCAGAAAGTATTACCAGTTAGTGAAGCACTGAAAGCCCAGTTGGCACTATTATAACCAACAGCTGTTTTATACATTAGCGATGGTGCTACTGATGTTTTCTTAGTTTGTAGCGCAGGCCCCTTTTCTTCAGTCGTGATATTGACATCAAGATGACCAACACCCGAAAGCATCAGGTAAAGGTGTTTACTATGTACAAATGTATATGCATAACCTGCCCCCGGACCAATCGTAATAAAACGGCTTTCTGTAATTCCGGATAGTTTTGGAAAAGAATTTTGAATCAATTTTGGCACCAATACGCTGTCTTTAGCATTGGATTCCATGATTACATAATAAGCCTGACCTCCGTATAAGATTGAACCTGCAGATTTTTTCTGCCATTCATTATTGACCAAAGCGGCACGATACGAGAATTTTTCCTTATTGGGCAAACGGTAGGCTGCAAGGCCAAATATTCTTTCTTTTACATCTTCTCTGTAATAATATTTATTTGGATTTGTAGAAGCATAACCTTTGGGATTTGCATGAAATCCTTTAGGCATAACTACAAGTAAATCAACAACCCATTTGCGGGGAAAAAGATGCAACTGCAAATCAAGGCCCTTTGTTTTTCCTTTAATAGTGTCTTTATTATTAAGGTAACCAAAACCATAGAATGCGTTGAGCGAAAGATTATGCCATGTAACGCCAATACCAACATTCAATTTAGGATTGGCAACATATTGCAAATCACGGCTACCATCTGATGAAGGAATAGTGAAATGGGTGAATTTTTGAGCGGCATATACCCTGCCTGTAACTTGATGCCAGAATATATCATAGTAGCTGGTGTCATGTTCTGCATGTTTTTGTGCCTTTATGTTTTGAGAACAGCAAAGTAAAAAGAATAAAAAAGCGGATAAAGTCTTAATAGATCTTTTCATTTGTTTAAGCTAAATGGTTAGTAATAAATGATAAACTTAAAAATGAAATCTGAATACATTCTGAATAAGCCCTGATATGCAGGTTATTTCTACTACTTAAAAAATCTTTATTTTTAAACCCATGAAAACCTATTTTTTATCCATAGCCGTTCTTTTGTCGATAAAATTATTTTCTCAGTCCACACCCAGGATGGATTTTGAAAATTATAGCCCTCCTTCCACATTAGTTGTGCCAGGAAAACCTGTAACAAAAGCAAAATATCCTTTTATAGATGTCCATAATCACCAGTTTCAAATGCCAACAATGGATCTTGGCACATTAATCACTGAAATGGATAAGATGAATATGAAAGTGATGGTAAACCTTAGCGGCCAAAGTGGCGAAGCCATTAAAAAATCTGCAACTAATATTAAATCAAATTATCCCAACCGGTTTATAGTTTTTGCAAATATTGATTTTAAAAATGTGGGCGAAGCAGGTTGGAGCGAAAATGCTGCTAAGCAATTAGAAGACGATGTGAAAAACGGTGCTAATGGATTAAAAATTTATAAGAGCCTTGGTTTTTCTGTGAAAGATATTGCAGGTAAAAGAGTAACTGTAGATGATCCGCGGCTGGATGCTATCTGGCAAAAAGCAGGAGAATTGAAAATACCGGTTTTGATTCACACAGCCGATCCAAAACCTTTCTGGCAACCAATGGATTCTACCAATGAACGATGGCTGGAACTGGCAACTCATCCAAACCGAAAAAGAGGAGATGATAACCCAGCTCCCTTTGATACTTTAATTGCAGAACAACATCGGATGTTTCAAAAACATCCAAAAACAACTTTCATAGCTGCACATTTTGGCTGGTATCCAAATGATCTTGGTAAATTGGGAACGTTGCTGGATGCAATGCCGAATGTAATGGTGGAGTTCGGTGCCATCATCGCAGAATTAGGAAGACAACCACGAATGGCGAATCAGTTTTTTACAAAATACCAGGACAGAATACTGTTTGGAAAAGATAGTTGGGTGCCGGATGAATATCCCACTTATTTCAGGGTGTTGGAATCCACCGATGAATATTTCCCTTATCACAAAAAGTATCATGCTTTCTGGCCGATGTATGGTATGGGTTTACCTGATGCGGTGCTGAAAAAGGTTTATTATAAAAATGCGCTTCGGATTATTCCGAATATAGATAAGAGTCAGTTTCCGGAATAATGACTATTTAGCATTCAATACTTCAATTTCAAAAACTAAAATACTGTTAGGCGGAATTTTAGCTGACCTTGTCCGGATGCTATAGGCGATATCAGATGGGATGACCAATTTTATTTTGCCACCCACTTTGCATAAAGGAACTCCGATTTGCCATCCTTTTATCAACCTGTTTAATGGGAATGAAGCAGGTTTGTCTTTTGTTTGATCAAAAATTGATTCGTCAGAAAATAAATATCCTTTATAAAAAACAGTAACGGTGTCAGTCAATAAAACCTGCCGCCCGTTTCCTTCTTTAATGATAGAATAATACACTCCCTGCTCATTTTTAGTTACATCCGTTTTGCCAGCAGCAATTGCATCGTTAATGATCTTTATATCAGTTTGTCTTTGTTGTACACTATCAATATGGCCCATTAAATTAATTACTGGCGCAGGCTGATTTTCTTCTTTTAAATTTTTCCATGAACCATTTTGCCGCTGGCACCAGACCTCGCTAACAATAAAATTACCAGTACTTTTTTTATCAGTTCTAATAAATGTTGAAGGTTGCTTTATGTATTGGTCATAAAAAGGGTGTTTGTAGCTTACAAGGAATTTCCACTTGTTTTCATCAGGAAGAAATATATAAGCAGAATAAATAGTGATTTTTGAGGCAGAATCGGAAGCCATTGCTACCATTAGTTTATATGGGTTGTCTTCTTTCCAATGATCGTCAAAATAAGCACCGGCGTATTTTAGTTTTTTTACATTTATTCCCAATGAAAGAACTCTGCTAAGATCATGTGTCCGAATATAAATGCCTCTTTTGCCTTTGACATCTGAAAAAGAAATATGAGCTCCATTGACACTAATTCCTGCACTAAGACTTTTCTTAATTTGTAAATTCTGAAATTTTACCTCAGCCATAAATTGAACGGCTTTTACACTATCGGGCAGGTTGTAATTGATAGTAGTATCTTTTGTTCCAGCTTTAGCAAATTGATGAAGAAACAAGGAAGCACATAAAAGTAAAAGAGTCCGCATTGATAATATTTGTATAAATCTACAACTTCTGCAAATATGCTGATACTTCGACAAGCTGAGTAGATTACAGAACCCTGAACGGAGCGTCGCAACGTCAGTTGATAGTAGTACAAAAGCTGGTAACAAAATCCTCATTCATTTCCTTTAACTTCGCCGCATGACAATCGAAAAATTGAATGATATGCGGTCCCGCATTGCCGGGGTAAGGAGGTTTCTTTGACGTCGAAAACCGACGATATAAAATCAATGAAGACAAGCAGCTTTCGTTAAGTTCCGGTTTCTGGGATGACAACAAAAGGGCTACTGAAATTCTTAAAAATATCAAGCTGAATGAGTATTGGGTAAATCTCTATGAAGATGCAGAAGCATCTGTAGAAGATTTCGCTGTACTTTTTGAATTCTGGAAAGCTGGAGATGCTACAGAAGAAGAAACTCAGTCTGCCTATGACCTTTCTTTAGTAAAATTGGATGATGCTGAATTTAAAGCAACTCTCAATGAGCCGGAAGATGAATTGCCCGGTGTATTACAAATAAATTCAGGTGCAGGAGGAACGGAAAGCCAGGACTGGGCAGAAATGCTTGCCCGGATGTATCGTATGTATGGGGAAAAGCAAGGTTGGAAAGTCACCGAACTGGATTGGCAATGGGGCGATGGTGCCGGAATAAAAACCTGTACCTTACAATTTGATGGTCCATTTGCTTATGGTTTCTTAAAAGCGGAAAGCGGTGTGCACCGTTTGGTTCGTATTTCACCATTCGACAGTAATGCAAGAAGACATACATCATTTGTAAGTGTGTATGCTTACCCATTGGTGGATGATACTATTGAAATTGAAATAAAACCTGCTGATGTAAAAATGGAAACATCACGAAGTGGTGGTGCAGGCGGACAGAATGTAAATAAGGTAGAAACGAAAGTACAATTGACGCATTTGCCTACAGGAATTGTTGTTGTTTGTCAGCAGGACAGGAGTCAGCTTGGCAATAGAGAATTGGCTATGCAAATGCTTCGCAGCCGTTTGTATGAACTGGAATTGCAAAAAAGAAATGCAGCAAAAGATGCTACGAATGCGAAGAAGAAAAAGATAGAGTGGGGAAGTCAGATAAGAAGTTATGTTTTTCATCCGTATAAAATGATTAAGGATCATCGGACTGATTTTGAAGTGGGAAATATACAACCAGTGATGGATGGAGAACTGGATGGATTTATAAAGGCGTACCTTATGTCTGAAAAAGAAACTGAAAGCTAAGTCCCACAAAGACACAAAGAATTATTTCATATAACTGACTTGTTTTTTTTAAAAAATATTATTCGCTTATAAAAATGTAATACTATGAGTATAGGAACTTTTGCTTACCCGATGCCGGTCAACGAACCGATTCTTTCTTACGGACCGAATAGTCCTGAAAAGAAAAGATTAAAGGAAGTACTTAAAGAATTGAAAAGTGTAGAAGTGGATGTGCCTATGTACATAGGTAGTAAAGAAGTAAGGACAGGAAAAAAGGTTTCGATACATCCGCCGCATGAAACCAAACATACTCTTGGGTATTTTCATGCTGGTGAAGAAAAGCATGTTCATCAGGCAATAGAAGCAGCTTTAGCTGCAAAGGAAAGCTGGGAAAATATGAGTTGGGAAAACCGTGCTAATATCTTTTTGAAAGCTGCAGACTTATTGGCAACAAAATATCGTCCTTATATCAATGGTTGTACAATGTTGGGGCAAAGCAAAAATGCATTTCAGGCAGAGATTGATGCAGCTTGTGAGTTTATTGATTTTTTACGTTTCAATGTACACTTTCTTTCAGAAATATATAAGCAACAACCAATCAGTAGTCCGGGTATTCACAACAGAATGGAATATCGTCCGCTGGAAGGATTTGTATTAGCAATAACTCCTTTTAACTTTACTGCAATTGGTGGAAACCTTCCGACATCTGCTGCCATGTGTGGTAATGTTGTTGTTTGGAAGCCTGCTAATACACAAGTGTATTCCGCACAAATGACAATGCGGATATTAAAAGAAGCAGGATTGCCCGATGGAGTCATCAACCTGATATATGTAGATGGACCAACGATAGGTAATGTTTGTTTTAATCACAAGGATTTTGCAGGGGTACACTTTACCGGTTCTACAGGAGTGTTTAACCTGATGTGGGAAACGATTGGTAAGAATATGGCGAACTATAAAACTTATCCAAGAATAGTAGGAGAAACTGGCGGTAAGGATTTTGTGATAGCTCATAAATCTGCTGACCCGGATGTAGTGGTGACAGCATTGCTGCGTGGGGCCTTTGAATTCCAGGGGCAAAAATGTTCTGCGGCATCAAGAGCATACATTCCATCAAACATGGCAGAGGAAGTAAAGAAGAAATTAATTGCAGGTGTAAAGAGTTTTAAAATGGGTACTGTGGAAGACTTTACCAATTTTGTGAATGCGGTTATCGATGAAAAAAGTTTTAATAATATCAAAACATATATTGATAATGCAAAGAAAGACCCAAAGGCAGAAATCTGGGTAGGGGGCAAATGTGACAGTAAAGAAGGTTGGTTTGTGCAGCCAACAGTTATACAGGCAAAGACAGCGAAATATGTAACGATGTGTGAAGAGATATTCGGACCAGTTTTGACCGTTTATATTTATCCGGCAAATAGTTTTGAAAAAACCCTGGACTTGCTTGATTCCACTTCGCCTTACGCCTTAACCGGTTCTGTTATTTCCCAGAACAGGGGTGCTGTAGAACTGGCAACAAAAAAATTAAGAAATGCTGCCGGTAATTTTTATATTAACGATAAACCAACCGGGGCAGTTGTTGGTCAGCAGCCTTTTGGTGGAGCAAGAGCCAGCGGAACGAATGATAAAGCAGGATCAATTTTAAATTTATATCGCTGGTTAAGTGCAAGAACGATTAAGGAAACTTTTAATCCTGCAACGGAATATGGTTATCCTTTTATGGATGAAAAATAAAAATTAATTAATCTAAGCATATTAGCTTCATTTGAAACAATTGAAATGCAGGTATTACTCACAGCACAAGAATTAGCAGTAACTGTTAAAAAATTGGCAGGGCAATTGGCAGCTACCTATCCTGAATTAAGAGATGTTATTTTTATTGGGATACAACAGGGTGGAGCTGTTATTGGAAATGATATCGTAGAAGAAATCAAAAGATTGAAACCTGATAAAACCGTTCAATAC
The DNA here is from genome assembly GCA_038257235.1 of Chitinophagales bacterium. Classification (GTDB taxonomy): domain Bacteria; phylum Bacteroidota; class Bacteroidia; order Chitinophagales; family Chitinophagaceae; genus JJ008. The sequence goes on along the minus strand of JBBSJN010000002.1, from coordinate 12,011 downwards.
GGCCAGTTGGATATTACTTTTTACAGAGATGATATTCGTAAAGAAATTATGGCTCCTGACAAAATGAACCTTCCTTTCGCAATTGAAAACAAACGGATCATTTTAATCGATGATGTATTGTACACAGGCAGAACAATTAAAGCTGCTTTAGATGTGCTGCTCGATTATGGCCGTCCGGAAAAAGTGGAATTATGTGTATTGATTGACAGAAAAGAATACCGCCAGTTCCCCATTCAACCCGACTATGTTGGAAAAACTGTGAAAACCGAAAGAACCGATAAAGTGAAATTAAGAGACGGAGAAGTAGTATTAGTAACAGCTTAGTTTTATTGAATAATATATAATCCGTCTCATTCGTGTAATTAGTGGCCAAAAACCTATAATTTCGCTCTTTAATGCAACTATCCACTCGTCATCTGCTCGGCATTAAGAATCTTACCAGACAAGATATTTCATTAATTCTATCCACGGCAGAGCAATTCAAAGAAGTTTTACAACGTCCGGTTAAAAAAGTTCCGTCATTAAGAGATGTAACGATTGTCAATCTTTTTTATGAAAACTCTACCCGAACAAGATTTTCTTTCGAACTGGCTGAAAAAAGATTAAGTGCCGATACCATCAATTTCGCTGCATCATCTTCTTCTGCGTCAAAAGGCGAAACTTTGTTAGATACTGTTAACAACATACTTTCCATGAAAGTAGATATGGTGGTAATGCGGCACAGTGCCAGTGGCGCACCACATTTTCTGGCGCAACATATTCCTGCAGCTATCATTAATGCAGGGGATGGAATTAATGAACACCCGACGCAAGGATTACTGGATGCTTTTTCCATTAAAGAAAAGACAGGAACACTGGAAGGAAGGAAAGTAGCTATCATTGGCGATATAATGCACAGCCGTGTGGCACAAAGCAATATTTATTTGCTGAAAAAAATGGGAGCAGAAGTAACCGTTTGCGGGCCACCTACATTAATCCCAAAATACATCGGAGAAGCTTTGGGAGTAAATGTTAGTTTCAACCTGAAGGAAACATTAGATTGGTGCGATGTTGCCAATGTATTGCGGATTCAATTAGAAAGACAGAATCAGGTTTTATTTTCTTCACTCAGGGAATATAGCCTGGCATTTGGTATCAACCGAAAACTCCTTGATAATTTAAATAAAGAAATTGTCATCATGCACCCTGGACCAATCAACAGGGGTGTGGAACTGGATAGTGATGTTGCTGACTCTAAACAATCCATTATATTGCAGCAGGTAGAGAATGGTGTGGCAGTGAGAATGGCTGTGTTGTATTTGCTAAGTCCTCAAAATCCTTAAGACTTATGTCAAGAATTTGTCTTTTCCCCGGAACTTTTGATCCTGTTACCCTAGGCCATGTGGATATTATCAACCGGGCCATCCCTTTGTTTGATAAAATCATTGTCGGCATCGGTATAAATACCGCTAAAGCACCTATGTTTTCTCCGGAACAAAGATTGGAATGGATCAATGATATTTATAAAGAAGAAGAGAAAGTGGAAGGTGCAATTTATGAAGGATTAACGATTGAATATTGTAAAAAAATCGGGGCTAGGTTTATTTTACGGGGTATTCGCTACGTAAGCGATTTTGAATATGAGAAAACAATTGCAGACGCTAACCGCACATTGGATAATTCTATAGAAACAATTTTCCTTACTGGTGAGCCAAAATATACTTCTGTGGCTTCTACTATCGTTCGGGATATTATAAAAAACAAAGGGAATGCAAGCCCGTTTCTTCCGGAATTGGTTTATAAATCATTACAAAAATAATTATGTCAATTTGGTTTAATAAGGATTTGTCGATAGATAGCTTTAACCAGACAGGCAAAGAAACGATGGACGGTTTTCTTGGTATTGAGTGGGTGGAACTGGGAAATGATTTTATCAAAGCCAGAATGCCTGTAAATGAAAGAACAAAACAACCTTACGGTTTGCTACATGGCGGCGCTTCATGTGTGTTAGCTGAAACAATTGGGGGTGTTGCTTCTGCCATGGTAGTGGATACGGCTCAGTTTCAATGTGTTGGGTTGGAAATAAATGCCAATCATGTACATAGTGCAACTTCAGGATATGTTACTGGTATTGCCCGTCCTTTACATCTTGGCAAATCAACCCATGTGTGGGATATAAAAATTTATAATGAAGATGAAAAAATGGTATGTGTAAGCAGGCTTACTGTTGCCATTATTCAAAAAAGAGATTTTTCAAAACCAAGATCATTGTAACGGGTAGTTTATTGTAAATACTTTTCAAGCACATCAACTACAGAAGGGTAGCATTCAGGGAAAAATTGTTCCGCTTCTTTTTTTGTTATCCATTTTATTGCTAAAATGTCTTCTTCAGTTTGTGGTATTAAGGTCTGTTTGCCGCTTACTTTCATGGAGTACCAATGCGATTCTTTTAATATAAATCTTGACCCTTCATGATAAGTGTGATAAGTGATAATAAGTGATCCAATTAGTGTTACATCCTTCAGCCCGGTTTCTTCTTCAACTTCTCTTACCGCACATTCTTCCATAGTTTCTCCCTTGTCAAGTTTACCTTTTGGCAAGTCCCATTTACCTCTGCGGAATATGAGCAATAGTTCATTTTTTTCATTCAATACTAATCCTCCACCGGCCTGGATGATGGTGAATTTCTTATAGAATGCTTTTTTCAACTCCTCCAGATTAGCATGAAAAAAAACTCCTGCATGTATTTTCTCCAACTGCATTTCATGAATCATTGCTTTAACCGTATGCGAATTCAATTCATCAATAAACACGGCATCATCATGATGTACAAAAGGCTCTATGGTTTCGTCAATGTTATCGCAGAGAAAAAGGGGTTTGTCGTTAAAATAAATCTTTATATACATAAATAGCTTTGAACTTATTTATTAGTGCAGAAAGTTACGAATTAAAAGTCTCGTAACTCTTAGCTATCAGCTCGAAGCTTTCTTTATCTTCGCCAAATGACAGACGCAAAAGCAGTTGCAGATAAATTACTTCAGGTAAATGCAGTTAAACTAAGCCCAGAACAGCCCTTCACCTGGGCCAGCGGATGGAAGAGTCCTATCTATTGTGATAACAGAAAAGTTTTATCGTTTCCATACATCAGGGATTTTATTAAATCGGAAATGTGTAATGTGATTTTTGAAAAATTTCCTGATGCAGAACTACTGGCAGGTGTAGCCACTGCTGGAATTGCCTGGGGTGCAATGGCTGCAGACCAATTGAAGTTACCGTATATCTATGTGCGGCCAAAACCTAAAGAACATGGATTGGGAAACCAGATTGAAGGTTATTACGAAAAAGGAAAGAAAGTAGTGGTGGTAGAAGATCTTGTTTCTACAGGTAAAAGCAGCTTACAAGTAGTAGATGTATTGAAACAGGAAGGCGTAGAAGTGATCGGAATGGTTTCCATCTTTACTTATGGGTTTGCAGTTGCAACGGAAGCTTTCAATACTGCATCATTGCCCTATCAATCTTTAACCGATTACTCAACATTGATAGAATCTGCCATACAAAAAGGAATAGTAAAGCCAGAACAGGAATCCGTTTTGTTAAAATGGAGAGATGATCCGGCTAACTGGACAGGTGTTTCGTAATTTTAATCAAATTGAATTAACAGATGAAGCAATTACTACTACTTACATTGATTTTTGTTGGTTTTGTGTCAGAAAGTTTTTCTCAAACAAAACCATTGCTGATTGCAACAATTAAAACACCCAATGCCCTTTGTGCAGATTGTAAAACAAGGATTGAAGGCTATGTGAAGCGTTACGATGGAGTGCTGGAAGTAACGGTGAACTACCGCAAGGGTGAAACAAAAGTAAAATACCTGACGGACAGAACAGATATAGAGCAAATTAAAGCAGCCATAGCCAATTGCGGTTATGATGCGGATGATGTACCTGCAGCAGCAGATATTTATAACAGACTTCCAAAATCATGTAAGAAGTTTGAAGACGGAGGAGGGCATCCAAAACCAAAGGCTCCGACACCACCTGTACAATAATCAATAAAAGCAAGAAGAAAAATATAACAAGGGAAACAAGAATAACTAAGTTTCTTTTTTTTATGCATGAATGACTCAGTCGGGTACCTGTGTTCTTGTATTGGGCTAAACATTTTCTCACTTTGTTATTAGTGGATCATTTAAGTAACTCTCTTAAGTTTTGCTTTCCCTCATATTTTATCGGGCAATTGATATATATCAAGCCTTTTCCCATTCTTGCTTTTCCGTTTACTTTTATGAGTACTTCGGGATTTAAGAAAGCCAATACAGAGCTTTGTAAAATCCTACTCATATCCACTATTAATTTAACGGGAAGGCGAAATAGGTCATTTGGTGTTATTTTTATGAGAGAGCCAATAATAAAATTGACTAAAAAGGTATTATCCAGCCAGGCTTCTCCATCAGCACTTTTTAGCTTTAGTCTCGTTTTATTGGGATTAGAATAAAGAATGGCCGGTTCAAAGTAGATTCGGCTAAATCAATTTATTTGCACAGTTTCAAATTTTTGGTCGTACGAAAAGGATAGAAAAGGGGAATTTCTGGAAATTTTCCCTATTTGTTTCTGATCTCAAATTTTGGTTAGGTAGAAGCAATAGCCAATTATTTCTAAAAAAAATACCGTTTTAGCCCTTATCAAATAGGATTTTGTTGTTTGAATGTTTCAAATAAGGAATATTTCATTATCTTTGCAGACCCTTCATGAAAACTCTGCTGATTTTTCACCACCGAAGAATCAGCGGGAACCTTAAAAATTTCTTCCAAGTATGTTACAAACCGTTTGTGAAAAGTTACAACTGGCAGATGAAAAGAATTTATTAATTCAGGGTTTGCCATCTTCCATCGAGAAACAATTTAGTAAGCTGTCCTTCGCCAAAAACATGACTCCGCTTTTAAGAAGCAGGAAGCTTGATTTTGCTTTGGTATTCGCCGTAAGCGAAAACCAATTGAATGGCATTTTGAAAGATGTTATGCCCTCGTTGAGAGATGGTTCAAAATTCTGGGTGGCTTATCCCAAGACAACTTCCAAAATTGTTACCAACCTGAATCGTGAAAGTAGCTGGACCCGTTTAACCGGTGAAGGTTATGGAAGTATCGAAAGGGTGGAATTAGATCATGTTTGGAGTGCTATGCGTTTTGAAAAAGGCGACTTGCAAAGGGGTGTAGTAGTACCTCATGCAAGAAAAAGGGAAACAGCTGCTTTGGCTGACTAATTGCTGGTTATAGGTAAAAAGTATTTAGGTTTGTTGCGAAAGCAACAAACCTTTTTTTATGTCCTTTTTAAATGTAGAAATTAAAGCCCGGTGTTATAATGCACCTTTTATCAGGAATTACCTTGTATCAAAAAAAGCAGATTTTAAGGGAGCGGACAAGCAGACGGATACTTATTTTAATGTGCAGAATGGAAGACTGAAATTAAGAGAAGGAAATATAGAGAACAACCTGATTTATTATATAAGAGACGATAACGCAGGACCAAAGAACTCTCATTTCAAATTAGTGAAAGTAGAAGACCCTGCCGGGTTGAAAGAAGCATTAACAGATGCAATCGGAGTAAAAGTAGTTGTGGTGAAAAACAGGGAGATTTATTATATCGAAAATGTAAAATTTCATTTAGATGAGGTGCCGGGACTTGGCGCATTTGTAGAAATAGAAGCTGGAAATATACTGGCAGATTTATCACAGGCGCAATTAAAAGAGCAATGTGATCATTACATAAAGGAATTTGGGATAAAGGATGAAGATCTGGTTAGTAATTCATACAGCGATATGTTGCTGGCCAAAGGGTAATTATTTTAAAATAACAGCACCCATTTTTTTAGAAAGATCGATTTCCATTTGTTTTAAATGCTCATGTGTTTGATGAAGCATTCCGAATTCTTCTTCGGTATGTGGTTTTTCAAGATCCAATTGATTCTCCAGCAACATTCTTTTTACCTTTCTTAGTTTTAGGTAATTCAATGCAGATTCTACTCCTTCATTACTTTTATCCTCACCCATTTTTAGAAAACCCATTAATTGGGATTCGTTTTCTCTGGCTATGGTTTTTATGAAATCATCATACGATTGTTTAAATAAACTTTTTTGATAGCCGGTAGATTGGCTGAATTCTTTTTTCCAATGATCACTTTCTTCGAAAGGAAAATTTAAAAGGGAAACTGCCAAAGCACTCATTTTCGGATCAGCATGATAAACAAAATAGTTTCTGTTTACTTCATTCGGATTTCGCAGCAACTCTTCTTTAAAAGTTCTGATTAGCCGGAGTACATCAGCATTATCAATCAAACTTTCATCAACCATCTCATCAAAAATAAATTCTGCCACTAATCTTTCTTCATCCCAGGAATTCTTTCCATATTCCAGCAATATCCGGGCTACTTCTCTCTCCTGCAAATCATCTTTGAATAACAAATTGAATGTAGCCTCATCATATCCCTTTTCTTCCGCCTGTTTTGCATTGTACTCAAGTTGTTTGGCATCTTCAAGCGGTTGCTTTCTTTCCTGAACGGTAATTTTATCCCTGATAAATTTATTGACCAATGCATGCAAGCCGCTTTCTTCTATTTTCAGAATTTCTGAACATTGCTTGATGTAATCCTGTTGCTTGGTAAAGTCTTCAACCTTGTTGATTTTAGAAATAGTTTCTGCCATCCGGTTCACTACCTCTGATTTTTTTACAGAATCATTACCGGCATCTTTCAAGGCAACTTCCAGCTGAAAAAGAATAAAGTCCTTTTTATTTCTCTGGATAAATTCTGTAAAGGCTGATGCGCCAACTTTATTTACATAACTATCCGGATCTTCTTTGTCTGGTATCAATACCAGTTTTACATTCAATCCTTCTTCTAATGCAAGATCAAGACCTCTTAGTGCCGCTTTTACTCCTGCCGAATCACCGTCATAAATTATGGTTAGGTTATTACTATATTTTCTAATCAGCCGGAGTTGATCCGGAGTTAATGATGTGCCTCCAGACGCAACTACGTTTTCTATTCCTGCCTGGTGAAGTGAAACAACATCTGTATAACCTTCAACCAACAAACATTCATCTGCTTTGTCAATGGCTTGCCGGGCAAACCAAGAGCCATACAGTAACTTACTTTTTACATAAATTTCATTCTCCGGTGTATTAATATACTTAGGAGCTTTATCATTGCTTTTTAATATTCTGGCGCCGAATCCTAATACTTTTCCACTGTGATTATGAATTGGGAAAATGACCCGGCCACGATAATTATCCATCAACTGGTCGTTACGATTAGCAATCAACCCGGTTTTTAAAAGTAACTCCGAATTATACTGTTTGGCAATTGCTTCTTTGGTGAAAGCATCTCTTTGTTCTGGCGAATAACCAAGCTGAAATTTTTTGATAATATCTTCTCTGAAACCTCTTTCTTTAAAATAAGCCAACCCTATATCCTGGCCTTCTTCTGTTTCAAATAACTGTGTAGAAAAAAATTGCTGCGCAAAAGAATTGATGATAAAAAGGCTATCAGCAGCTAACTGCGTTTGCTTTTGTTCGTCCGTTTGAAAAGTTTCTTCAATCTCGATTCCGTATTTATTAGCCAGCCACTTCAACGCCTCTACATAGCTGTATTTCTCATGCTCCATAATGAAGCTGATCGTATTGCCGCTACGGCCACAACCAAAACATTTATATAATTCTTTACTTGGCGAAACCGTAAAAGAAGGTGTCTTTTCATTATGAAAAGGACAAAGACCAAGATAATTGCTACCTCTTTTCTTGAGTTTTACAAAGCCTCCAATCGTATCGATAATATCGAGCCGGCCAAGTATTTGTTGTATAGTAGTTTGCGAGATCAAGTTTTATGTGTTGACGGAGCGGCAAGTTATTGAAATGTAAGTGAACTTATCTTCAATATTCAGAATATAAAGCCAAAAAGTAAAACTAAAAGTCAGTCAAACAATTGACTCCAGATAAGGACTATCCCCTTATTATTCAAAATATTAGCCTTCAATCCTTTAATTTTATCCTATAAAGTTTACAAAGTTTCCAGGAAATTCTCTCATTTGGTCTTGTTGAAAAAATATGCCTTACTTTATTTGCTTTTTCCGTTTTCTTTCTTAATTTACTGACTTAGAAGTAATGCCCTTATTCGAATCCTCACCCACGGAAAAATTTTAGTAAACCTATTTTTAACTTGTTTGCTTTTGGCAGGCACTAAAATTTAATACCATGGTTCAGGTAGACATCGCACAGCTTTCCGGGGAGTGTAGCGTTTGGAGAGAAACACTTCGTCAATATCGGGAAGAACTTAACAACGACGAAGCAAAACTCCGGGAAATCGCCGGAAAATCACTCTCCAAAGAACAACTCCAGGACGTAGAACATCTCCACAATCAATTCCACATTCAGCTTATTAACATTCATGATCTAAAACAGGCAATCAAAGTACATGACCGTAAAATTAACTTTGAAAAAGTTGCATTTAATGGACATGCAAATGAAGACAGTTATACCCGGCATGAAAGCCTGCATAATGAGTACCAGCATATGCAGCAAACATTGGAAGATTTACGTAGCGAATTCAACGAGTTTTTAAAAAGCACTTAGTACCGCTTTTGTTTGAATATTTCAAAACAGCGTCAGAAATAATTAATTTCTGTGTGTAAAGTGGCTTTGTCTTTTTCTTACCCATTGGATTCAAAAGACGATTCAATTTTTATCACTTAAATAGATTGACATGCCTGAATTTGATACTTCACATGTAAAAAACATTGTCTTGCTGGGCCATGCCGGCACTGGTAAGACCACATTAGCGGAATGTATGCTTTTCGAAGCTGGTTTAATAAACCGACGAGGCAACATAACCGAAAGAAATACAACGGGTGATTACCATGAACTGGAACAGGAAAGAGGTAATTCCATTTTCAGCAAACTATTACATACAAAATGGCGGGGCTATAAAATAAACATACTTGATACTCCTGGTTATGACGATTTTGTAGGAGAAGTAATTTCAGCATTGCGGGTAGCTGATACAGGTGTTATGCTGTTGAATGCAATGATGGGAGTGGAAGTAGGTGCAGATATTATTTGGGAATACACCGAGAAGTTTAAAACACCAATGATATTTGCCGTTAATAAGCTGGATGATGATAATGCTGACTTTGATAAAACTGTAAGAGAAGCCAAAGCACATTTTGGAAATAAAGTAGTGATGGTGCAGTATCCACATCAGACAGGTGTTGGTTTTCATGAAATTATTGATGTGCTGCGGATGACCATGTATAAATTTAAAGATGGTGGTGGAAAACCTGAAAAACTGCCAATACCTGAAGAGGAAAAGGCGAAAGCAGATGAATTACATAAAGAGTTAATTGAAGCGATAGCCAGTAATGATGAGACGCTAATGGAGAAATATTTTGATAAAGGTGAGTTAGATGAAGATGAAATGAAGGAAGGATTGAAGAAAGCAATGATCAATCATGATTTGTTTCCTTTATTTTGTTTGTCTGCCGAAAGAAATATGGGCAGTGGTAGGCTGATGGGTTTTATTGATAACGTTTGCCCAAGTGCTAATGAAATGCCTTCACAGGTTACCAAGAGTGGTGAAAAGCTTACCTGCGATGCAAATGGTCCGGCTTGTTTGTTTATTTACAAAACGATATCAGAGCCGCATGTTGGGGAGATGTCTTTCTTTAAAGTGTATTCAGGCACAATAAAAGTGGGAATGGAACTTGAGAATGAAAGCACTGGTGTTTCGGAAAAAATAAATCAGTTGTTTTTGGTAGAGGGTAATAAAAGAAACTCCACTCATGAATTAGTAGCTGGCGATATCGGGGCAACACTTAAGCTAAAAAACACACATGTCAATAATACATTACATGCAAGGGGAAAAAATTATGAATTGCCATCCATAGAATTCCCTTCCTATAATATGACTGTAGCTATTGAGTCGCAGAAAAAAGGGGAGGAGGAGAAGCTTTCGCAAGCATTACATCAATTACGGGAAGAAGATCCCACTTTATTGGTGGAGGTTTCTTCAGAACTGAAGCAAACATTAATTCATTGCCAGGGAGATATGCATTTGGCTGTAGCAAAATGGAAAATTGAACATCTGCATCGGCTGGATGTGAAATTTGTAAAACCGAAAATTGCATACAGAGAAACTATTCGGAAAATGGCTGATGCAAACTATCGCCATAAAAAACAGAGCGGTGGTGCTGGTCAGTTTGGCGAAGTGTTTATGCGAATTGAACCCTGGTATGAAGGAATGCCGGAGCCAAAGGATTTAAACGTAAGGGCAAGAGATGTGCAGGATTTGGATTGGGGTGGCAAATTGGTTTTTTATAATTGCATAGTAGGTGGCGCAATAGATACAAGATTTCTTCCATCCATCTTGAAAGGAGTGATGGAAAAAATGCACAACGGACCACTTACTGGTTCCTATGCAAGAGATATTCGGGTATGTGTGTATGATGGTAAGATGCATCCGGTCGATAGTAATGATATCTCATTTAAGATTGCTGGCTTACAGGCATTCCGCCATGCGTTTCAACAGGCAGATCCACAAATTCTGGAACCAATTTATCATGTAGAAGTTTTATGTCCCGATGATCTTACTGGTTCAGTGATGGGCGATTTGCAAAGCCGCCGAGCCATTGTGGAGGGAATTGACAGTGAAGGACATTTTCAAAAAATAATAGCTAAAGTTCCATTGGCCGAAATGGATGGGTATTCTTCTTCCATACGATCTATTACACAGGGTAAGGCTAAATTCAGAATGGAGTTTAAAGCGTATGAGCCGGTACCGTTTGATTTACAGCGAAAGTTGATTGACGATTATAGCAAGACTGCTAAAGAAGAATATGCTTGATTAAATATTAATTGCATATGTAAAAGCTGCCTTGAGCAGCTTTTACATTTTTAACTGGATTATTTTTGATATGAGTATAAACACTACTTATGCAGCAAACAGATCAATTAAATTGTCAAGGTTATTATGAAAAAAATAATCTTACTGCTTTTGTGCAGTACATTATTCCTAGCTGGATGCTGGGATTGGGGCAAAAAACCTCTTCCTTCAAAAGAATTCAAAAAAGTATGGGGTTATAAGCCAGTGTTTACAACTGATACCGCCCTTTTGCGGGTTCAGTCAGAAATACCAAGACCCATGAAAAATCCCGGGAAAATATATGTGCGGGGTAACCTGATTTTTCAAAACGATATTGGTTACGGCATACATGTAATTGATAACAGCAATCCGTCACAGGCCAGGCCAGTTGGTTTCATCAAAGTAAATGGCAGTTCCGAAATATCTGTTAAGGATAATAATATGTATGTGAATTCTTACACAACACTGGTAGTGCTGGATGTCTCTGACTGGCAAAATGTAAGAGTGGTGAAAAGAATACCTGATGCCTTTCAGCAAGGTTTATCGGGAGGCGGGGGGTATCAACATTATTATATCCCTCCTCCGGAACATGGAGTTTATTTTGATTGTTCGATGTTTGGTTACCAGACGGGGATGTTGCAAAGTGGTTGGGTGCAGGATTCAGTTTTTGATTATTGTTATTATAAATAAAAATTATGAGGATACTGCTTAATAGTCTTTTCGTTATTTCACTGGGGATATTAATGTCAACCTGCTCAAAAGAGGGTGCCAGTGCAGATGCAAACGGTAACAGTGGAACCGGCACTGGGGGTTCACTTGCTCGTTTTACAATTGCTGCCAATCATCTTTACCTGGCAGATTATGCTACTGTGAATGTTTATGACCTGGCCGATCCGAACAATCCGGTAAAGAAAACAACTGTAAATGTTGGGTTTGGGGTGGAAACGATTTTTCCTTACCAGGATAAGTTGTTTATTGGTTCCACAACTGGTATGTTTATTTATTCAATTGCAAATCCGGGTATGCCGGTAAAACTTGGTTCTGCTTTGCATGTACGAAGTTGTGACCCCGTGGTGGCAAGTGGTACTACTGCATATGTTACATTAAGAGGCGGTTCAGCTTGTGGT
>JBBSJN010000001.1:0-49691 GCA_038257235.1 Chitinophagales bacterium | reverse complement strand
TCTGTAGATTTTGGCATCCTAAAAGATAAATTACCAGATATTGATCAGATGGGAGTTGGTATTTTAGGTTATACCGACCGGGCCGGTGATGGTGTATTGGTTACAAACGGAGCCGGATTATCACTTGCCTATCATAAAGGATTGGATGAAAATGGTTATCACTCAATCAGTGCTGGTTTTCAGGGGGCTTATCTTAATAAGCGACTTGATCTTCAAAAAGTTTACTTTGAAGATGAGTTAACACCACTTGGCTTTGTGCCCGGCACAACAGGTGAAATATTTTTGAACCAACAGATCAACGTAAGCTATGCAGATATAAACGCAGGGCTTTTATATTCGGGTACAACAAATGGTTATAATAATTTCTATATCGGTGCCTCCATGTATCATATCAACAGGCCCAAAGAAAGTTTTCAAGGTGGGCAATTTATACTATCGCCAAGAACAACATTGCAGGCAGGAGGAAAAATTCCGGTAGGCAGTTATAATTCTTTACATGTGTCTGCCAACCATAGCATACAGGCAAAAGCTCATAACACCATTGTAGGCGGTGCTTTTTCTTATAGTGTAAACAGAGATGAAGACGATCCGGTTAATGTTTATTTGGGCGCATGGTACAGATTTAATGATGCTGCCATTCCATATATCGGTATTGAGTTTTCAGGCATACAGATTGGCGCTACGTACGATGCCAATACATCAAGCCTGAAACCAGCCAGTAATACAAGAGGCGGAATGGAAATCTCTCTTATCTATATTAAGAAGCCTGTTGACAGGAGTTTAAGAAAATTAAACTGCCCCCGTTTCTAATATTTTTTCTTTCAAGACCTCTCCCCCAACCCTCTCTCCAAAAAAGAGGGGGCTTAGAACCCTTTCCTATTATGGGTTTTAAAGGGATTGAAAATATTTACCCGGTCAAAAGTGCAAATTCCTAAAACATATTGAACCCTTACAGGGTTTTGCTGTTTCTCTTTATTTCTTTTCTATTAATATTTTTACCCCTCCGGGGTAATTACTCAGCAAGTTTTTTTCTCTTCACTACAAAAGGCCCATATTCAGAGCAAAATAATTTCATCAATTTTATTCTGAGTGAATTAATAAAGCTAAAATGCAAATTATCTTTAAGTCTCTCCTTTAGGGGAACAGGGGGTTAATAACTTCTTTGCTCAATACTTTCCATAATATTCACATAACTCACATATCGGTTTTCATGTATTTCACCATTAACAGTTGCTTCTTTAATAGCACAGCCAGGTTCACTAAAATGGAGGCAATTATTGAACTGGCAATTATTTAATCTATCTCTCATTTCAGGAAAATAATGAGATACTTCCTGTTTGTCAATATCCACCAAGCCAAATTCCCTCATTCCAGGTGTATCAATAATGCGTCCTCCAAAACCTGCCTGTCCGGCAGGCAGGGGAAGATCATACATTTCAGCAAACGTAGTTGTATGCTGCCCTTTGCCACTCCAGCCACTTACTTCCTGGGTCTTTAAAATTTTATCAGGAAATATGACATTCAAAAAAGATGATTTGCCTACACCACTATGTCCGCTGATGAGTGTTGTTTTATTTTTCAGCATTTCCAAAACCCCTTCAACACCCTCCTTTTTTTCAGCACTTACTAAAAATACTTTGTAACCAACTGCTTCATACATTGCTTTCCAGTCCTGATATTTTTGCATTTCTTTTGCTTTGTATAAATCAGATTTATTTAAAACAATAAATGGTTTCACATGATACATTTCGGAAGCAACCAGAAAACGGTCAATAAACCCTTGTGAAGTTTTAGGTTCTTTCAGCGTTGCCACCAGCATTGACTGGTCAAGATTGGCAGCTACAATATGATGCTGGTATTTATTGCGTGGCGATTGCCGGTTAATATAATTGTTACGTCGATGAATCTCATCAATCATGGCAGTACCATCCAGTTCATTCTCTATTTCAAATTCCACATCATCACCGACTGCCACAGGATTGGTAGAAGTAATATCATCAATCTTCATCACCCCTTTCATCCGGGCATTCCAGAATTTGTCGTTCTCATCTTTAATAATATACCAGCTTCCGGTGGATTTATAAACTGTTGCTTTCATTGGCTTGCAAGATAATGTTTTCAACTCTCCAATATCCGTATTGAACCACATAACATTAGTAACATAGTCTACCACATAGAGCAAATTCTATGTGTGAATTCCTACTGTGCACTATCTGCCTATGTGGCTCATATCTATTCATTAGCTCATACTCAAATCAAGGAAATTTTCTAAGAACCGTAAACCTTAAAAGCATTTCCAGAAAGAGAAAAACCAAAGCTACCAGTACAAAAGGAATAAACCTTTCTTCCACAAGGTTAAAAGAAATGATATCAACTTTAGATTTTTCCAAAATGTCAATCTGCTTATAAGTTTCTTTCAATGCTTCTTTATCCTTAGCCCGGAAGTATTGACCGCCTGTTTCATCAGCAATTTTTTTCAGCAGTTCCACATCAATAAACCCAATCTCAGGATTGCGATTTTTGGGTTTATTACCTGTTACTTCAATTATGTTTGATGGAATTGCCCCCATGCCAATCGTATATACTTTAACTCCTTGTGATTTTGCAATTTCCAATGCCGTTAACGGATCAATCAATCTTGTATCCGGCGCATCTTCCTTTCCATCTGTAATAAGAATAATGACTTTGCTTTTCGATTTGCTTTGTACCAGCCTGTCAACCGCTGTTGCCAATCCCTCACCGATTACGGTGCCGTCTTTCAGCAAGGTTCTGCTTTCTAATTTTTGAATTTGTGTAATCAGTGTATTTCTGTCATTCGTTATCGGACACTGCGTAAAACTTTCTCCGGAGAAAATAACGAGCCCGATTCTATCAACCGGCCGGCTGCGGACAAATTCTTCCGCTACTTCCTTTGCCACTTCCATTCTCGATGGTGGAATATCCTGCGAACCCATACTACCACTTACATCCATGCACAACACAATATCAATTCCTTCTCCCTCTGACCGTTGCTCTTCATTTCTTTTTTGCGGTTGGGCTAAGGCAATTATTAAACAACTTAATGTCAGCAATCGAAATACAAAAGGAAGATGACGAACCCTGTTCTTCCAGGAAGTAACAGCAAATGCATGTGCCGTGGAAACAGTTATTGTTGCTTTTTGCTGGTCATTCTTTTTTACATACCACCATATCAGCAATGGTAATAATGCAAACAACCCGAAGAATATCGGGTAAACAAAATGCATATTTTTGATCCAGTCGTATAACATAACAGCCTCCCCAACACCTCCGAGGCCTGCCTGTCGGCAGACAGGAGGGGCTTAAGCACCTGATCCTTCAATCAGCTTTATTGAATTTAAAATATCTGAACATGATGTCCTTTTCTCCTCTTCAGCAGGAATATATTTTGCAAACTTTACAAAATCACTCAAACGTAAAGCTTGAGATAACTTTTCAAAATGCTCTTTTTCATTTACCACATCCTTTACTTGCAGTATAAGATCGTCAGTTGTCTTTTGTAACGAAAGAATTCCTTTTTTTCTAAAAATGTATAATCTAAAAATATTGATTAGTTCAGCATAATATACTTTAGCATCAACATTCTTCTTTTGCAATGCCGCCAGTTGTTGCATTGCTTCTTTATAAGGATTTGCAATAGCTTTCTCTTTTACGACTGGCACTGGTTTCTTTTTTCTTCGGGCAAAAACTATAATCATCAAAACCAGCAAAACTGCTCCGACTACATAAATCCACCAGGGAACAGCATCCTTGTTGGTTTCTATTTCAATTATATCTTTTATATCATGATAATCTTGCTCTGGATTAAAATCGGAAAACACAACATCAACTGGAATAGTATCTGTTTTAATTCCTTTTGATAAACTAAATGATGGCATCACCCAATGACCCGAATCAAAACTGGTGATTGTATATTTCACCATAAACTTTATACCATCATTAGTTACCGAACTATCAATACCAGACTTTTCTAAAAATTCAAAATGAGCTATTGTATCTAATTGTTCAAATTTTATTTTACTTGCTGAAGGCAAATAGGTTTCTATCGTTAGCTCCAATGGCTCACCCAAAAGTATCTTATTCTTATTGACAGATGCTTTAATAGAAGCATTGCCTTGTGCTATCACCAGATTTGTGAAAAGAACAGAGAATATAAAGAGTATTTGTTTCCTGGTAATCATTTTTGTTTGTTCCGGCTGAGAAAGAATCGTTGTAACACTCTTACATAATCCTCACCGGTTTTCACATGCAGCAGGTCGCATCCTGCTTTTTTAAAAGTTTGTGTGCTGTATTCAGTTATTCTGAAAAACTCCTGCTCATAACTATATCTTACAAATGCATTACTGCTGTCCACCCATTTTGTGGCACCGGATTCTGCGTCTTTTACCTGAAGTAATCCTGCATCAGGTAACTGCTTATCCATTTTGTCATAAATTTTGACACCTATCACATCATGTTTCTTTCCGGCAATTCTTAATGCATCTTCATAATTGGCGTCAATAAAATCACTCAGCACAAAAGCAATACTTTTTTGCTTGGTTGAATTATTAAAATACCGGAGTGCTTTACTTACCGCTGTTCCTTTTCCTTTGGGTTCTTTGCTCAACAATTCCCGTACTATATATAAAGCATGTTGTTTTCCTTTCTTCGGTGGTATAAATGCTTCAACCTGGTCGCTGTAAAAAATCACACCTATCTTATCTGCATTATTAACCGCTGAAAAACTAAGAACAGCTGCAATTTCTGTAATTATATCTTTCTTTCTGGCAGCTTCTGTTCCGAATAATGAACTTGAACTGATATCAACTAACAGCATCACTGTCAACTCCCTTTCTTCTTCAAATATTTTGCTATAAGGATGACCAAATCTTGCCGATACATTCCAGTCAATAAAACGTATATCATCTCCCGCAGCATATTCCCTCACTTCTTTGAACGACATCCCTTTTCCCTTAAAAGCACTATGATATTCACCAGTAAAAAGATCACTGGTAAGTTTCTTGCTTTTAATTTCAAGCTCCCGAACCTTTTTTATTATTTCTGCTGTAGTTAACATTCAGCCATTAGTATGAAAATTTATTTTTTTAGAATCTTAAGTCCCCCTTGGAGGAACTTAGAGGCTATTAAGGAACATTTATCTGTCTTAACACATCTTCAATCACATCTTCTACTTTCACATTTTCCGCTTCTGCTTCATAAGTCAGGCCGATACGATGACGCAGCACATCTTTACAAATACTTCTCACATCTTCCGGAATTACAAAACCTCTTTTATTTAAAAATGCCTGAGATTTAGCTGCGAGGCCCAAGTTGATACTTCCCCGTGGAGAAGCACCGTACGATATTAATGGTTGAAGTTTTTCTAATTTATAATCTCCCGGTTTTCTTGTTGCAAAGACAATATCAAGAATGTATTGCTCTATTTTCTCATCCATATAAATCTGCTTTGTGAGATTTCTTGCATTTATCACTTCAGTAATAGAAACGACTTGATTTATTTTCGGAAATTCTCCCTGGACACTTTTCCGGAGAATGATCTGCTCCTCCACCATTTTAGGATAATCAACAATCACTTTCATGATGAAGCGGTCAACCTGTGCTTCAGGTAGCGGATAAGTCCCTTCCTGTTCCAATGGATTCTGAGTTGCCAATACTAAAAATGGTTCATCCAGTTTATAAGTGCTGTCGCCAATCGTTACTTGCCGCTCCTGCATAGCCTCCAGCAATGCACTTTGTACTTTGGCCGGCGCCCTGTTTATTTCATCTGCCAGAATAAAATTGGCAAAGATGGGTCCCTTGCGAACTATAAATTCACTTTTCTGCTGATTATAGATCAATGTTCCGATAACATCTGCAGGTAACAAATCAGGAGTAAATTGGATACGGCTGAATTGTGCATGTATAGCTTGTGCAAGGGATTTTATTGTCAGCGTTTTTGCAAGTCCCGGCACTCCTTCTAATAATACATGTCCATTACTTAAAAGCCCAATCAATAACCTGTCGAGCATATGGCTCTGACCAATAATGACATGGCCGATCTCTTCTCTTAGTTTATCGGTAAATTGGCCTGCATGGCCGATCTTTTCATTTAATAACCTGATATCTTCTGCTGTCTTTAACATGCTGATTGAATTAATGTGTCACAAAATACGAACGTGCATTAAGCAAATAATTTGCCGTAATTATGAACGGCATGAATTTCGCTATGATATTAAGTGATTTTATCTTTTTTGAACAGAAAAGATTACTTATTTTGGGGCAATAACCATTTTTGCTATGAAAAAAGAAAATAAAGTTGTTTTTACGGGTCTTCTTGTATTATTTCTTGGATTATCATCCTGTACAAAAGAAGAAGGAAATGCTCCCACCAAATCAGAAAATTTATCGAGAAGCAGTTGGAAATTTTCTTCCGCTACTGCCGGGGGAACTGATATTTCAAACAATCCGCAAATAGCTTGCATAAAAGATGATGCAGTTACTTTTCAAGCTAATGGTAGTGGCAATGTTACTGAGGGCTCTAATATTTGTAACCCAACAACTGCTGGAAATTTTACCTGGACATTACAAAATAATGAAACACAACTTGTAATGTCTATCGGCCTGTTCCCTGGAGGCTCAGGAACTTTTACTATAGTTAGCTTAAGCGAGACTACATTAGTAGTTTCTCAGGATGTATTTATTCCGCCTTCGCCCACATCAATATTGGTAACAGCAACTTATATTCATTAATTTCAGGAAAGATATTTTCCTACAATCGGAACTCTTCTGCCCACACCAAATGCTTTTGGTGAAATGCGGATAATGGGACAAAACTGGTTACGTTTATATTCATTTATGTTAACCATTTTTAATACACGGTCAACCAGCGGCGCATCAAATCCCTGTTCCTTTATGTCATTCGGGCCTTTTCTTCGTTCAATGTATTGATATAAGACCCTATCAAGAATTTCATATTCGGGTAAAGAATCAGAATCCTTTTGTCCGGGTCTTAGCTCTGCCGATGGCGACTTCGTAATTATATTATTGGGAATGATTTCCTTATTTCGGTTGATATGTTTTGCTAAAGCATATACCTGCATTTTATAACAATCCCCCAATACACCTAACCCACCTGCCATATCTCCATATAATGTGCCATAACCGGTTGCCAATTCACTTTTATTCGATGTATTTAATAATATATAACCAAACTTATTGGCAATTGCCATCAATAAATTTCCTCTTGTTCTTGATTGTATGTTTTCTTCGGCCACACCAAAAGGCAAATCTTTATAAACAGGTTTCAGTTCTGTAAGAAAGCTTTCATAAATATTTTTAATCGGGATTATTTCGTAAGGATTATCAAGATTCTTACTTAATTCTTCTGCATCCGCAACAGAATGATCAGAAGAATACTGTGAAGGCATCAATACAGCTTTTACATTTTCACTACCTAATGCTTCACAGGCCAATGCCAATGTTACTGCACTATCAATTCCGCCACTACTTCCCAGAATAGCTTTGGCGAAACCCATTTTACTGAAATAATCTTTAATCCCCATTACAATGGCTTCGTAGATTTCAGCAGTACATAAATTATGATCCAACACAACCGGATCTAATTCTGCATCGGGTAAATTTTCAGCTTTCACTTTTATGGGTTCCATAAAGGTTCCATCATCATTCAATTCAAAAATGTCAAAAGCTTCTTCAAACAACGGCAATTGCTTTATAAGATTTGCATTCTTATCAAATACTAACGAGCCGCCATCAAAAACAATTTCCGTTTGGCTGCCCACTCCGTTGCAATAAAGCATGGGTAATTTATACTTGGACACATTCAATTTCACTATTGCTTTCCGGTCTTCCACATGTGTGTAATCAAATGGCGAAGCAGAAATATTAAGCATCACATCCGGTTGCCCTTTCATCAATTCATCCATCGGACAATTCCGGTACAAAGGGTTATCACCCAGGTTCCAGATATCTTCACAAATCGTTATTGCCAGTTTCTTTCCTTTGAATTCAATAATGTTCCAATTATACGCCGGTTCAAAATAACGGCACTCATCAAACACATCATAATTAGGCAAACAGGTTTTATGCGCAACAGCCTTCACTTCCTTGTCATATAGAAAGAAAGCTCCATTGAACAAGTCTTTCCCTTCCTTTACAGGATTAATATCCGGTGCCCCAACAATTACAGCTATTGAATCTGCATGTTGTTTAATTGTATCTATTGCCTGATAACATTTGCTGATAAAGTCTTCGAATTCCAAAAAATCTCTTGGCGGATAACCGCAGACACATAGCTCTGAAAATATAACAATGTCTGCGCCTTGTTTTTTCGCCCAATCAATCCCCTCAATGATCTTACGGGTATTTTCTTCAAAGTTGCCAATGTGATAGTTCTGTTGTGCCAACGCAATTTTCATAATGCAAATCTACAGAAATGTTGGATTAGCTTAATTTAGCAGTCATGCCGATTAAATTTATAGATTAGATCAACTCTCTTTGTCTGATTGGTCTAAATATCTTTGATATCGGCATTGACCACTGTAACACTCGAAATAGCTTATCGCCTATTTCTCGTAACATTGGCAAACAACATTTTTAATACAGCTACGTTTATAAGAACTATGAAAAATTTCATACTGGTTTTCTCAATTGGCCTGTTGCTATTTTCCTGCAAAAGCAACAAAAATGCTCCTGATGTTTCCAATATCAATGTTGATATAAACCTGGAACGGTTTGACAGGGATTTTTTTGCAATTGATACCAATAATGTATTACCCTACCTTAATCAACTAAATGCAAAATATCCGGTTGTTACTCCCATCTTTCTCCAATATGTGTTGGGACTGGATAGTGCAAAAACAATTGCAGGTGTTAAAAATTTTATCAGCCTGAGTAATGATTTATATGACACTGTGAATACAGTTTTTAAAACTACTGACGGTTTGGAGAAAGATTTTAAAAAGGCATTTCAATATGTAAAATATTATTTCCCGAAATACCCGGTTCCTACAATTGCAACTATTGCCGGACCAGTGGATGCACTGGCTCAATCGGATAATGGACCTACTCCTGATTTTATTCGTCCCGGACTATTAGGCATAAGTCTGCAATTTTATCTGGGAAAAGACTTTTCTGTTTACAACGACCCTTTTTTTATAGAAAGTGTAGCACCCAGATACCGGAGTCGCCGTTTCAGTAAAGAATATATTATTGCTGATGCGATACAATTGGTTGTCTCGGATATGTTTCCCGATAAAAGCAGCGGCAAACCATTGATCGAACAAATGGTGGAAAAAGGAAAACAATGGTATTTGCTGGATAAGTTTCTTCCCACAACACCTGACTCCATAAAGATCGGCTATACTCAACAACAATTAGACTGGTGCAAAGACAACGAAGGCATGATATGGACTTATATTGTAAAAAATGAAGACTTGCAATCGCTAAACCCCTCTGTTTTGCAGGTTTATATTGGCGAAAGCCCTTTTACACAAGGGTTTCCGCCAGATTATTCTCCCGGAAATATCGGACAGTGGATCGGCTGGCAATTCATTAAAAAATTTGCGGAGAAGAACCCGAATCTGACGCCAGAAGAAATTATGCAAACTGATGCTGTTGCAATTATTACTCAAGCCAAATACAAGCCGAAATAGCAACCCTTTAACAACTGTTAGCGACTCCAACTAAATTTTTCAATTATCTGACAAACATCCTCTCCAGAGGCAGCATTATTTTCCTACATTTACAGGAATCATGAAGTCTTTACACACCCTTACTGATCCTGTTTACACTCCAAAGGAAAAATTTTCATTTTACGATAAATTATGGTTACGCATTATGACTGATAAAAGGGATCTTCCTTTTATTTATTTATTAACCACTATTCATCTGATTATTTTACCAGTTGCTATTTTGTTGTACACTCCGCTGCTTACCGGTTGGTGGTGGTGGGCATTGGCTGTTCCATACTTTTATTTATCACAACTTTACTTTAAAGGAAGTTTCGGATTAATGTTTCATTGTTTTTGCCATCGTAAAACATTGAAAGCACCTTGGCAAAAACCTTTCTTTACATACACTTCCTGGATTATCTGTCCATTATTTGGTCATGCACCGGAAGGTTATTTCAGCCATCACATGGGTATGCACCATATTGAAAATAATATGCTTGACGATACCAGCAGCACTATGCCTTATCAGCGGGATAGTTTGAGAGGATTTCTTACCTATTTTTTCAAATTCATTTTTGTTGGCGTAATTAATACAATCAGGTATCTATTTAGTAAAAAAAGAAAAAAATTAGGACAGCGGCTTACTGCCGGCGAATATGTCTATCTGGCATTTTGCATTGCAATGTGTTTTGTAAATCTAAAAGCAACACTAGTCATATTTATTATTCCCTTGGTATTTGCAAGGCTGGTGATGATGCTAGGCAACTGGACACAACATTCTTTTATTGATGCAAAAGATCCGGAAAACTTATATACAAGTTCCATCAATTGCATCAACACCGTTTACAATAAAAAATGCTGGAATGATGGTTATCATATCATCCATCATCTTCGCCCGGGAATGCACTACACCGAAATGCCCGGTGAATTCTTAAAACGAAAAGATGAATTTGCAGCTAATAAAGCAATCGTTTTCGATGGCATACACTATCTACACATATTTACATGGCTGTTGACAAAACGCTACGATAAACTGGCAGAAAACTTAGTCAACATCAATGGAGCAATCTTTAATTCAAAGGAAGAAGCTATTGCATTGATGAAGGAAAGGACGAGGAAGATTAACCCCAACCTAGCCCCTGTCCCCTAAAGGGGAACTTAGATCGATGATTCATTCATCTCTTGGAGTTTTGTTATAAAGAAAAGGAATTGAGATGCTCGGATTTCAAAAGTCTAATCTACTTTGATAAGGCTTAGATTCCATTGGGAAATTACCAATGTGAAAATAAAAGCTGAGCAACGAACAGAACCCTGAAATGTGCGACGTCCGCCCGGCCAACCGTTCGGACGGGCAAGAGACGATCCTATGTAAAACAGGTGTTGGGAACCAAATAAAAAAAATCTTTAAGCGAATATAAAAATTGGAGAGTTGACCAAACCTAAGTTCCCCCTGTCTGCCGACAGGCAGGCTTTAGGGGACAGGGGCTAGACGGGCCTTAATTATTCTTCATCGGCACAATCATCTCAAAGGAAGGAATACTTACGTCAAACATTTGTTTGCTGTGCAGATTTTCCATCTGGTAAGTGCCATGCATTTTTCCCATTTCGGTGCGGAGGTTGCAACCGCTTACGTATTGATAATTTTCGCCGGGTTGTAAGGTAGGTTGAATGCCCACCACACCTTCTCCTTCCACTTCGCGGTGGCTGCCATTACTGTCAAAAATATACCAATGGCGGCGGTGCAGTTTTACAGGAAATGCGTTGTGATTTTCTAAAGAAATGCGGTATGCAAACATGAATTCCGACTGCAGCGGGTTGCTGTAATCGGCCTGGTAGAAAGTTTCTACGCTTACTTTCACTCCTTCGGATATCATGCTGGTCATGAAGTAAAAATAAACAAATTACCATCAAATCAAACTTGCAGGTTATTTAATGTATAAATCCCCTGAAGCGGCTTAATTTTGCGGCACCCTTCGATTACCAGTCTTCGACAGGATTCTCAGGGTGACAAAATATAAGAAAATATGAAGATAGCAGTAGCAAATGGTGATGGAATAGGCCCGGAAATAATGGATGCTGTATTGAAAATTTTTAAAGCGAACAAGGTTCCGCTGGAGTATGAATTTGTGGATATGGGCAAATGGGTGTTTGATAAAGGTTTTAACAACGGTATGACACCAGAGGCCAAACAATCCATTGAAGCTTTGGGTTTGCTTTTTAAAGGTCCGATGGAAACACCAAAAGGAAAAGGTGTAAAAAGCATCAACGTAACGGCAAGAAAGACATGGAACACTTACGGCAATAAAAGAGATTTCAGAACACTGCATGGCGTTGATACAGTTTTCAGCAAAGCCGGAATACCTATTGACATTACAGTTGTACGGGAAAATATTGAAGATACGTATGGCGGCATCGAACATATGCTTACACATGATGTAGCACTGAGCCGCAGGTTCATTACCCGTCCAGGAAGTATGCAAGTGATACGCTATGCATTTGAAATGGCGAAGCAAAAAAATGCCCGCCGCATCACTTGTGGTCACAAGGCCAATATCATGAAGATCACTGACGGTTTATTCCTTGAATGTTTTTATGATGTAGCGAAAGAATATCCGGAATTGAATGCTGATGATGTAATTGTTGATGACCTCTGTATGAAATTAGTTACACGGCCTGACCTTTTTGATGTAGTTGTATTGACTAACCTGCAAGGTGATATCGTTTCGGATTTGTGTGCCGGATTAGTTGGCGGATTAGGGTTTGCACCGTCTGCCAATATTGGTGATCATATTGCAATCTTTGAAGCTGTACATGGAACAGCGCCGGATATTGCTGGAAAAAATATTGCAAATCCAACGGCATTATTACTGAGTGGCATTGCCATGCTTCGCCATTTAGGTCTTACAGAAAATGCAGCCATCATTGAAAATGCATTATTATATACGTTAGAAAAAGGAATACACACCGGTGATTTTGGTGATAAAAATATTCCTGCTGTAAATACCACTGAATTTGCCGATGCTATCATCAGCAACTTTGGTAAAATTCCTGAAATAGGTGCAAGAAAAATAATACCGAATAAACCGGGTACACCAACTCCATTGAAATTAGAATCCAATTCTATGATGATATCTAAAGATGATGTGGTGGAAACAATCGTTGGCGTTGACCTGTTTATTGAAAGTGAAGAGCAGCCGATTGCTATTGCTGCCAAATGCCAGCGACATGCAGGAGTAAAATTCAACCTGATCAATATCAGCAACCGTGGCACACAGGTTTGGCCTACTGGTTCTGTTTATACCAATCTTGTCAATCAATACAATGTTCGATTTGAAAGTATTGATGATGTGCCGCTGAACCAACAGGATGTTATCGGCCTCTATGTAAGTATGAGTGGCAACTTTAAAGTTTGTTCTTTTGAACTCTTGAATAAATGGGGCGATATAAAATCCTATAGTCTGGCGCAGGGACAGTAATGTCCCCTGTAAACCCCAGTCCCCTAAAGCCTGGCTGTCGGCAGACAGGGGGAACTTAGGACTCATATTCATTACTTTATTTTTAATTTTCTAAAGCAGTTTGTTTTTATATTGTTCTAGGCTTTTATATTGTTCTAGGCTTTAGTGCTATTAGCATCTTCCGTTGTGTCACTCACTTAATCGTTCTGTAATCTACTGAGCATTTTCAAAATGTCTTTATTTAATCTAACTTGTTTTAAAGCAAAAGAAGGAGAAACTTTCCAAGAATTTATCAACTGTAAAAGCCCAATATAAAAATAAACTAACCCTAATACAACTATGCTCAGAAAAAGTATCGTGGCCGGAATAAAGAATATGAAATAAAAAACAAACATAACCGGATTATTAAATTTTTCTCGTTTGCTTAAACCCATTCTTCGCCAACCATTGCAACAGTTTTTCCCTTTGATCTCCCTGCACAATTATTTTTCCATTCTTTGCCGAGCCGCCGGTTCCACAAAATGATTTTAATTTCTTCCCCAAATCTTCCAGGTCTTCAACATTTCCAATAAATCCTTCGACAAGAGTTACAGCTTTTCCCGCCCGGTGTTTGGTATCCAACCTTATTTTTAATTTCTGCTTTGCAGGCGGCAAAGTTTCTGCATTATCCTGTTCCGGTTCGAAAGAAAAATTGGGGTCGGTACTATACACAAAACCTTTTATATCTGGTTTGTTTTTCTTACTACTCATAAGTCTTTCTGAATTTAGGGTTATCAAGTCCCTCCCCGTCCGAACGGCTTGGCCGGGCGGGCTTCGGAGGTTCCCTGAAAGGGAATGAACGCAGTTCAAAGAGAGGCCTTCAAACTTAAATCCAAACTCTTCGCCTGATGAATCAATGCACCTACACTTACAAAATCAACACCAGCATTTGCATATGCTGCTATATTTTCTAAATTAATACCGCCGCTTGCTTCTGTTTCGAAGTCGTCGCCTATTATTGCAACGGCCTCTTTGATCTGTTCTGGTGTAAAATTATCCAGCATTATGCGAAATACTTTTCCTTTTCCAACGGCCATTACTTTTTTCACATCTTCAAGGCTTCTTGTCTCCACTTCAATTTTTATTTCTGGCTTTTTCGTTTTTACATACGCTGCTGCTTTCTCAATCGCATTTTCTATACCGCTACAATAATCAATATGATTGTCCTTCAGCATTATCATATCATAAAGTCCAAAACGATGATTAACGCCTCCGCCAATCCGCACCGCTTCTTTTTCCAGCAACCGGAAATTAGGTGTTGTTTTTCTTGTGTCTAATAGTTTTGTCTTCGAGCCTTTAAGTTTGTCTGTATATTCTTTTGTCAACGTAGCAATGCCGCTCATTCTTTGCATACAGTTCAGCACCAATCTTTCACATTGTAAAATAGTATGCACTGACGCTTCTACTTCAAAAGCCTTTTCTCCGGCTTTCATTGCATCACCATCTTTTTTAAATGCAGTAAATACCGAAATCGAGTCTTTATAGTTGAATATTTTTTCAGCTACTTCCATTCCTGCAAGAATACCATCCTGTTTTATTTTCAAAACTGCCTTACCTTTTGCTTCGGCATCAATGACGGATAAAGTAGAATGATCTCCATCACCAATATCTTCTTTCAGGGCTTCGTCGATAAGATGCTCTAGTTGTTCTTCATAAGTCATAACTGCAAAAATAATGTTTCATACCAAGCTTATTTCAAACAAAAAGTCCTCTCTCGTTTAGAACGAAACAGGACTTTAAAATTTAGTTACTGTTATTTTAATCCATTGACTGGAATCGTATTTCTTTTACTACTTCTTTTCCGTTTTTAAGTTTCATAAAAACGTTGGTACGATAGTTACCTGCATTTGTTTGCAATGTGCCGACACAGTACTGACTGCCCCCAGTCCCATCGCCTTTATGCTTTAATTCAAAGCCTTTTACTCCATTATTGTTAAAAAAATCTCTTACAATAAGCTGAGCTTGTGCTTTGCTGTAACTATCACTTTTATCTGGTAATGTTAGCCCCACATTCTCATCAAAATAACTTGAAAGTTGTGACGCATTGCCCGAACGCAAAGCTGCAATTACTTCATCAATACTGCTGCTCTGCAGAGTAAATGAAGAAAGTAACATAACTGACCCAAATAATAAAGATGTAAATAAGTGTTTCATAATAAAAAAGGTTTTCACAGGTCTAATAATCTAAAAACATGCCATATAATAAAGGGTGTTCTCAGAGGGTACTAAAGTACTAAAAATCAGCAGTTTTTCAAGTTTTTTACTGACTTATAAAGGATTTGAATGTAGTTTTACAGGGTACGGACGGGCATTGGCCCTTGAGAATGAATGTATTTGTACTAAAAAAATGTATTATTAAAAATGTCGAAAAAAAAAGTCATTCTGGTTATCATGGACGGCTGGGGATTGGGAAAAGTTGCTTCTGCTGATGCCATTCAAAATGCAAATGTTCCTTTTACAAAATCGCTTTATTCAAAATTTCCAACTACTACATTAATAACCTGCGGTGAAGCCGTCGGACTGCCAGATGGGCAGATGGGTAATTCTGAGGTCGGCCATCTTAATTTAGGTGCAGGCCGGGTAGTGTATCAGGAATTACAAAGAATAAATGTAGCAGTAAGAGATGGTTCATTTGCAAAAAATGAAACATTGCTCAGTGCTGTCCGGTTTGCAAAAAATCAAAACAAGGCATTGCATCTTTTAGGATTAGTAAGTGATGGCGGCGTTCACTCTCATATCAATCATATTAAGGCAATTGTAGACACTTGTAAATCGGAAGGATTGGCGAATGTTTTCATTCATGCCTTTACAGATGGCCGGGATTGTGACCCAAAAAGCGGTTTAGGTTTTATTACAGATCTTCAAAAGCATCTAAATACAAGTGTTGGAAAAATTGCCACCGTAAGTGGTCGCTATTTTGCAATGGACCGTGATAAACGTTGGGAACGTGTCAAGCTGGCTTATGATGCATTGGTAAACGGCACAGGAGAAAAAGCTACAGATGCCATTGCAGCAGTTGAAAATTCTTATGCCAATAATATAACTGACGAATTCATTTTACCAACAGTTATTCTTAACGAAGGACAACAGCCTTTAACAACAATAAAAAACGGAGATGTTGCCATTTGTTTCAACTTCAGGACTGACAGATCCAGGGAAATAACCCAGGTTTTATCGCAATCAGATTTTCCTGAATTTCAAATGGAAAAACTCAATCTGCATTACACCACAATGACAGAGTATGATCAGACATACAACAATGTTCATGTGATGTTTGAAAAAGACAACCTGAATAATACACTGGGCGAAATACTTCAGGTTAATGGTTTAAAACAAATCCGTGCAGCGGAAACTGAAAAATATCCGCATGTCACTTTCTTTTTTAGCGGCGGTAGGGAAAAAGAATTTGAAGGAGAAAAAAGGATAATGGCCCAATCGCCCAAAGTAGCTACTTACGACTTGCAACCTGAAATGAGTGCATATGAATTGACAGATTTATTACTTCCGGAAATAGAAAATGGTGAGGCCAACTTTATTTGTCTTAACTATGCCAACACCGATATGGTTGGACACACTGGTATATGGGAAGCCGCTATCAAAGCAGCGGAAACAGTTGACAAATGCGTTGAAAAAATTGTAACTGCCGGACTGAAAAACGAGTACACAATTTTCCTGACAGCAGATCATGGCAACTCCGATTACCTGATTAATGAAGACGGCTCACCCAACACAGCACATACTTTAAACCCTGTTCCTTTTTTTATAATTGATAATGATTGGAAAGGGACTATAAAACCAGGTAAACTAGCCGATATCGCCCCAACAATTCTTACCATGATGGAAATACCAATTCCAAAAGAAATGACTGGCGAAGTTTTGATTGCAACTAAATAACTTTATTAAAACGCTATAATGATTAAAAAAATATTACTGGTGCTGTTAGCTGGCCTAATCGTAATCCAGTTTATTCATCCAAAGAAAAATAAAGCTGAAGGCCCGCAACCCAATTTCATTGGTAATTCTTTCGCTATTCCCGATGATGTAAAAACAATTTTGGCAAAAGCCTGTAATGATTGCCATAGTAATAATTCAAAATATCCCTGGTATGCAAACTTACAGCCGGTACACTGGTGGCTGAATGGACATATAAAGGATGGAAAAAAAAATCTGAATTTAGACGAATACATACACAAATCACTCCGCACTCAATTCCATAAAATGGAAGAAGTCATTGAAATGGTGAAAGAAGGTAAAATGCCTATAAAAGAATACAAATGGACACATGGAGATGCAAGGCTAACAGATGAAGAAAAAAGTAAAATAATTGGCTGGGCAAATGCTGTTATGGATACAATGAAAGCAAAATATCCTATTGACAGTCTGGTAAGAAAAAAATCGTAAGAATAAATATAAATTGAAACCGGCGTTCAGAAATATTACTAGCTTTTTATTTATCCTTTTAGGATTGGTTCCTGTGTTGACGATACTTGTATTTTCAGTACGCCAACAAGCTATTCGCCACCAGATGATAGAAAAGTTGGAAAGGGAGCAATTACATTCCATTGTTTTGGCCGATGCCGAAATTCAATGGGCAAAAACCGGCAAAGAAATTTGGGTTGATGGTAAAATGTTTGATATTAAGTCAATTGCACACAAAGGTGATAGCACAATTTTCAAAGGCCTTTTCGACCTTGAAGAAACAGTACTAAAACAAAATTTTAGTACAAATTGGAAAAAAAATCAAAATACTCATAATCAGCTTTTTGGTCAGTTTTTTCAAAACTTGCAAGGAATTTATTTCGATTGGGGAGATACAAATTCTTTTGCAATAAATAATCCAAACAATAATTTTCCGAGTTTCTCATCCCGTTTACTATTTAATATATTAGAAATTCCGACGCCTCCACCCCTTTCTTGATTACTCTCTTATTGATAAAATAATTTAGTAATCAAAAAAATAAAAGATGAAAAAGTTAGTGATGCTTTCAGCGTTGCTTTATACGTCTGTATTTGTAACTGCACAAACAGACAGTACGAATGAAAAAGATTTGGAGGAAGCAATAATATATTCAAACAAGTTTGTAGAAAAGAAAAAAAATCTGGCACAGAAAATTGATATTGTAAGCTCACGAAGTATTGCAAATTTTAATAGCCAGAATACAGGTGACCTTTTAATCAGTACCGGAAATATTTTTGTTCAAAAAAGCCAGCAAGGCGGCAGTAGCCCTGTACTACGTGGATTTGAAGCCAGTCGTGTCCTTTTAGTTGTTGATGGCATCCGTATGAACAATGCTATTTATCGTTCTGGACATTTACAAAATGCAGTTACAATTGACCAGAATATGCTGGATAGAGTTGAAGTGATGTATGGCCCTTCCTCTACGCTATATGGCAGTGACGCCTTGGGCGGATTGGTGCATATGCGTACCAAGTCACCAATACTCTCGACAAATAAAGAGGTACGAGTAAATGGTACAGGTTTCGCAAGGTATAGTAGTGTAAACAACGAAGTTACGACCCATGCCGACGTTAGTCTGGGAGGTAAAAAAATTGCTTGGTTACAATCTTATACCATCAGCGATTTTGGTAATATGAAAATGGGTAATAATTATAAAGACAAATACCCAAACTTTGGCCGTCGTTCGAATTATATTAAAACAATAAACGGAATTGATTCCGTTATAACAAATGACGATGACAGAGTACAAAGAAATTCCGGATATACTCAATGGGATATTCTTCAAAAAATACTTTTCCAACAGAACGAAAAAGTGAGTCATCAATTAAATTTTCAGTATTCCAGTTCATCAGATGTACCCAGGTATGACCGGCTGCAGGATACAAAAAATTTCGGTGGCACCATTGGTACTACATTACGATTTGCAGAATGGTATTATGGGCCCCAAACCAGATTTTTAGCCGCTTATGATTTGTACATCACAAATACCGGTTTTTTTGATGGCCTAAAAGTCAATCTTAATTATCAAGTTGTAAAAGAAAGTCGTCAGGAAAGAGAATACAGAAGATATGACAGGTTTGATAGCCGCAGGGAAGAAGTAAAAGTTGCCGGATTTATTGTGGATGGACGGAAATCCTGGGGCAACAATGAAATCAATATTGGTTTCGATGGTCAACTTAATGACGTTACTTCTGTTGCAGATCGAACAAACCTTATTACCGGAGCAGTTACAAAACTTGACACCCGTTACCCTGATGGCGAAAACAGCATGAATTACTTTGGTCTTTATGCACAGCATATTTCCAAAATGAAAGAAGGGAAATTAGTGTTGAATGATGGTATTCGCTTTCAGCTGGTCGATTTACATTCAACTATAGTTGATAATGCCTTCTTCAATTTTCCCTTTACTGAAACCAAACTAACTTCTTTTGCTGTTACCGGCAATCTCGGCTTAGTATATATGCCTGTTAAAGCCTGGCGGTTTACAGGTAATCTATCTTCAGGTTTCAGAGCTCCGAATATTGATGATGTAACTAAAATTTTTGAATCAACTACTGCCAATAAACGGCTAATAATTCCCAATCCTGATCTTGGTCCTGAATACACTTATAATTTTGACCTGGGGGTTTCTACCAATATTGAGGGAAAAGCAAGATTTGAGTTGACTGGTTTTTATACACTCTTTAGAAATGCCATTGCTACTGCACCCTTCCAATTAAAC
Organism: Chitinophagales bacterium; assembly: GCA_038257235.1. Taxonomy (GTDB): domain Bacteria; phylum Bacteroidota; class Bacteroidia; order Chitinophagales; family Chitinophagaceae; genus JJ008. The sequence continues at coordinate 29,831 of JBBSJN010000001.1, read as the reverse complement.
GGGCAGGATTCTGTTGTTTACAATGGTGTAATGAGCGCATTGTATGCGAGTCAGAATATCAACAAAGCATTTTTATATGGTTTTAATACCCGGCTACAAATTGATCTTACTAAAGATCTTTCATGGGATAATACTTTAAGTTTTACCTATGGCAGGTACAAAAATCCTGATGGAACAAAGAAGCCACTCGACCATGTACCCCCTTTATTTGGCAAGAGTAATCTGATCTATTCAAAAAATAAATTCAGTGCTGAATTCTATTGTCAGTATAATGGTTGGAAAAAAATTGCAGACTATAATCCAGATGGAGAAGACAACGGCCAATATGCAACGCAGGATGGGATGCCCTCCTGGATAACATTGAACTTGAGGAGCAGCTATACAATTACAAAAAACTTTATGTTACAAGCAGGGATAGAAAATATAACAGATAGAAACTACAGATATTTTGCTTCGGGGTTTTCTGCACCAGGCAGAAACTTTATTGTGGCATTTAGGGCAACCCTTTGATTTCTTCTTCTATATCCGGTATATAGGTCAAGGCGCTGGCTTTTACCTTTATAATTTCCGTAATACCCTTAATTTTTACATTGTTGTGCAGCATTTGTTCCGAAATTTTGTCTAAATTACAGGCAACCAAAGTAAGTTATGACAGAGGAAGCCCTTTTAAAAGGTTGTTTGAACAGCGATGCTGTTGCCCAGCGGGAATTGTACAATAAGTACAGCCCTAAAATGCTGGCTGTCTGCTATCGTTTTGCTCATAACCGTGAAGATGCTGAAGATATGCTTCAGGAAGGTTTCATTAAGGTGTTCTTGCAAATGCACAGTTTTGAAAACCGCGGCTCTTTTGAAGGATGGATTAGGCGGATAATTGTTCACACTTGTATTAATATTCTCAAAAAGAACAAGAAGTTTAATGAAAGTGTAGACATCATTCATGCAACGGGAGTACAAATAAGAGAAGAAAGTGTCCCTGCCATAATTCAGGCAAAACAAGTTGTTGAATGTATCAGAATGTTACCGATCGGCTACAGAACAGTGCTTAACCTTTACGCAATTGAAGGTTATAGTCATCGGGAAATAGCCAATATATTAGGAATAGAAGAAAGTACCAGCCGAAGTCAGTATACAAGGGCTAAAGCAATGCTTGAAAATATTTTGATAAGAAGAAGAATTTTACAAAAACCAAAACAGGAAGCTAATTGGCTTGCCGCTGTTAACCAGAGATAAAAAGAAGTACCTATTTAGTGAGTACTCGTTATGAACAAAAATTTTGAAAATAGAGATTTTGAGCACTTTGTAAAACAAAATGCAGATCAATACCGGATGTTTCCATCTGAAAGGGTTTGGAAGGGCATCAATAATACATTGCATACCCGTAGACGCTGGTACGGAATAGGTTTAGCACTTCTTTTACTCTCAACCGCTGCGGTAACCGGCATAATGCTTAGCCCTACAAATAAACAACAACAGACCCTTTCCGACAAGTCCAATTTGGTTTCGCTTAAAAACACTCAACCTGAAAGTCCTGAATCGGAAATTATAATCACACCGGTAAAAGCAAACAACAAAAAAAATACACCTCCTATATCTCCAGACAATACACAGAAAGTACTTTTTGCTACTACAACAATAGCAGAAAAGAGTATAACAACAAATAGTACAGCACCGGTAACTACAGCAATTATCGAAAATGAAAAGCCTGATGATTTTCGGGAATCTGAAATCGCCTTATTAACAAAACCGATAGTTACTTATACTAAACAGCCGATAAAAACCGAAACAGTTTATACTATCAATAAGAAAGACATTACACCAATAGCATATGTTGATATAACCAACCTTAAGAGTGTTCCAACAGAAACAATAATTGCTGATTCTCCTACAGAAGAACTCGCAGCATCTGCTGAAAACACTGCCACACAAGAAAAAGATCTGTACCCGATGACGATAGAAAGTGTAGTAAATGCATACAAGAATAACAAACCTTCCAAAAAAGTAATTTGGCAGATGCATGTCATTCCGTCAATTACCTATCGTAAGCTGAATGAAAACAGACCTTTTCTTGATGCTGCCCGTTCTTCTTCTGGTGCTCCTCCTGTCTATTCATTTTCGGATATTAATAAAGTAGTAACACATAAACCAGATATGGGCATACAATTGGGTGTTTCAGCCGGATTTCCTGTTTCGAAAGTCATTACTTTAACAGCCGGGCTCCAGTTCAATGTTAGCAAGTATAACATTCAGGCTTCGAACCATAGTAGCGAGATTGCCACTATTGCATTAACTAATTCTTCCGGTGGCTCGAGTACTCTTTCAACCGTCACAAATTTAAGAAATGTGGGAGGCTACAGAGCTTCCTGGTTACATAATAAATATGTTTCCACATCTTTACCTGTTGGTGCAGAAGTTAAGCTGTCTGGAAAAAGCAAAACAATTATAGGCGTTGGAGCAACTGTGCAGCCGACTTATATTCTGGGAAACAGGGCCTACCTTCTTTCTACCGATTTAAAAAACTATGCAATAGTTCCTTCATTAACCCGTAAATGGAATATTAATACCGGATTCGAACTTTTTGCCGGATATAACACAGGAAAAATTGATTGGAGAATCGGGCCACATGTTCGTTACCAGCTTTTTTCCAGCTTTTATGATACCTATCCGATTAAAGAACATCTTTTTGATTTTGGCGTAAAACTAGGTGTAACGCTGAAATAGGATCAATACTAACTGCTCTGCTTTAAAATTCCCATTGTTATTGGCAATGGGATTTTTTTATTGTTTACTCAAATGTGTCTAAGCTTTATTTCAATCTTACTTTGCGTTAATTTTAACCCATGAAAACCAGTTTAACGGCATTTTTCTTTTTGTTTATTTTTCTGCTCTCCTGTAAACAAAAACAAGAGGACAAGAAATTCATCTCCATTGTTTCGCTTATTAAAAAGCAGGTAGCACATGTAGACACTTCTTTATATCCTATTATGAAAATAATGATAAAAGACAGTGCTAATAGCGATACGGTTTATATCCCAAGAGAAGAATTTGCTTCCATTGCAAAAGATTTTTTGAACATCCCGGATCTTTCAGACCAAAAAGTTGCTAAAAAATTTAAAGAAGAGGCACCCCGTTATGACGAATTATTAAATCGTGTAATAATCACTTATACCCCCATTAATCCTGACGAAGAGGAAACAAAAAAACAGGAAATGCTGGTTACACCAAGCCCGGCCGGTGATAAAGTAAACAATATTATTGTTATCAGAGAAATAAGTAACCGGGATAGTTTTCTGCAAAAGAAAATGCTCTGGCAACTGGATAAATATTTTCAGGTAGTTACCACCAGCCAAAAAAAGGGGAAGCCTGAACAAACTACAATTATGAAAGTAAGCTGGAATGAAGATAAAAACTGATGACAGCCCACGAATTCCAACATATTGTTTCTGGTATTCCAAAGCTTCCTGGTATTTACAAATACTATAACGCTGAAAATGAACTATTATATGTTGGCAAGGCAAAACATCTTCGGAAAAGAGTAAGTTCTTACTTCATCAAAACATTAACCAGCTATAAAACATATGAACTGGTACAACGTATTAACAGGATAGACTTCACCATTGTTAATTCCGAACAAGATGCTTTCTTATTAGAGAATACGCTAATCAAACAATTTCAGCCGAAGTATAATATTAATCTGAAGGATGATAAGAGCTATCCTTTTCTCGTAATAAAAAAAGAACCATTCCCAAGAATATTTTTTACACGAAATAAAATTGATGATGGTTCCGAATATCTTGGACCTTATACTTCCGTAAAAAAAGTAAGAGAGTTGCTTGAATTCATCAGGCAAACAATCCCACTCAGAAACTGCTCACTTAATCTCACTGACAATAATATCAAAAAAAAGAAATTCAAGGTCTGCCTTGAATACCATCTTGGAAATTGTAAAGGACCCTGTGAAGGCTTGCAAACGGCTGAAGATTACCGGGAAGGTCTTGTTCAAATGAAAAACTTGCTAAAGGGAAATCTTGCACCAGTTATCCGCCATTATAAAGATGAAATGAAGACCAATGCAGCAGCACTAAATTTTGAAAAAGCAGGATTACTAAAGCAAAAAATCGAGTTCCTTGAGAAGTATCAATCCCGTTCTGTTGTAGCCAATGCCAAATCAATTAATGTTGATGTTTTCAACTTTCAGCAGGATAAAGAAATCGGCTATATCAATTTTTTGATGGTACGGAATGGGGCAATCATTCAAACACATACGACTAAAGTAGAAACACATCTGGAAGAAACACCAGAAGAAATACTGGTTTATACAATTGCGCAACTCAGAACCACCTTCAATAGTGATGCTGCTGAAATTGTGGTTCCTTTTGCTATTGAGTATCCGCAATCAGCTGTTATAGTAAAAGTTCCGAGAGGTGGTGATAGAAAAAAACTGTTGGAGTTATCTGCTAAAAACGTCAATTATTTTATCGAAGAATTAAAGCATAAAGAAAGATTGCGGTTAAGTTCAAAAAATCCAGATAAGCTAAAGCTGTTAGAACAATTACAAACTGATTTGCAGTTGCAGGAATTGCCTCTTTATATAGAATGTTTTGATAATTCAAATTTCCAGGGCAGCTATCCGGTGTCAGCAATGGTATGTTTTAAGAATGGCGAAGCAAGTAAAAAAGACTACCGGCATTTCAATATTAAAACAGTTGAAGGCATTAACGACTTTGCCAGCATGAAAGAGGCTGTTCTCAGACGTTATAAGAGGCTTAAGGAGGAAAAGCAAGATTTTCCTCAGTTAATAATTATAGACGGAGGAAAAGGCCAGCTAAGCTCTGCCATCGAAGCTTTGAATGAACTGGGTGTAGAAGGCCGGTCAACAGTTATTGGTCTGGCAAAAAATATTGAAGAAATATTCTTTGCAGGAGATTCTGCTTCTGTAAAACTGGCCTATAACAGTAACAGCTTGCATTTCATTCGTCGTATCAGGGATGAAGTACATCGGTTTGGTATTACATTTCATCGTAATAAAAGAAGTAAAGGCACATTTAAAAACGAGTTAGAAGAAATTCCGGGAATTGGTAAACAAACAGCCAATGAATTGCTAAAAGCTTTTAAATCAGTTAAAAACATCCGTGAAGTAATTAGAACAGGAAAAGGAGAAGTTGAAATAGGCAAAGTGATTGGAGTATCGAGAGCAAAAATGGTGGTGAAGCATTTCAGCCAAAACTAAAATTTTCTTCTCCCAAAAAAAATATTGAGGTAAGTACAAAAAAAATGGGGCCGGAATAGAAATTCAGCCCCGTTTTTAAAATCCAATATCCTATGAAAAACCGAGACGAAAATACAACAATAATCCAACTATCCTATAGGACTTTTACGATTTTCGAATAATTTTTTTAATTTTTTGCCGGGAAAGCTTGGATATTTAAAAAGCCCCTTAGAGGGGCTTTTTAAATATCGTAGAATTTCGAGGTTTTGTTAATATGACCAAAGATCCTGTTCAAAATTGAATATTTTCTCTTTGATATTGTCACCCTCTAAAAGAGCAAGAATCGGGTCCTTAATGTATTGCTTGATGTTCTTGTTAGCTGCATTATCCATTGTTGATTTAAGGATATAGCTACTAAACATACGGCTTTCAAATAATTCTTCCCAAGTCATCCGGCTTTGTCCCATATTTTTGGGGTTATACACCTCATATTTGGCTAAAGTAGGGCGCAAATCCGGATAGTAAATCCAAAACATTACGCTGGAGCCTCTTTCCTGCCCATTCTCATTATACTTGGTTTCAATAGGAGCAATTCCAAGAATACGGCAAAACATTCTGCTCGATTCTCTGTCAAATACCCACTCTTCCTTTACTCTTAATTTGATAACACTGTTAGGATCAAAAGATTTTAGAGTAACCACTCTTGCAACAATTTTACTTGGATCGTTAATATCAACCCTGTCGGCGGTATCAAATCCACCTGAAGTTTTTTGCGTTAATTCATCAAGTGATAGCGGGGTGGTAAATCGGTCGTCAGTCCACGCAGTAACATCACCATTCTGAACCGCCTTTAAAAGAATATTCAAAAAAATCTGGCTTCCGTTATCATCTTCTGCCTGGTAGCGGAAAGTCTGATTCATTTTTTCTCTAAGATCCAGTTCCCGCCATACTTTTTCTGCGAATAAGGCATCGTCCCAACGTAAATGCTCATATGGCAATGGTGTACGGCCCATTAAATTACCCTTATCAAAAGCATTATCATTTCTTAATGATGGCTTCGCCGCCCCACTTCCTGCACCAGAGGTGTCATAAGTAAGTGGGATACTTACATTAGGATTATAAGTAGGAGCAGTATTATTATTATTTGTTACCTCCTCGCCTGGGTTAGTAGGGTTGGTCGGATTTGTAGGATTATTCCCTGTTCTCCTCTTTGTACGTTGTGCATCAGCATTGATAGCTATTGCAGATACCAACAACACACATAACCCTGTTTTTACAATAAATTTTTTCATACGTTAAAATTGTATTTACTTGATATAATACACCAAAGAAGCTGCTTTTTTATTTTGACCATCTTCGCCTTGAACTCTGATATTATCAATATAAACTGTTTTGCCTGCTTTTACCTGAGTTTTGATAATGTTCATCGCATTTGGGCTAAATGCATTTCCTGTACAAACTGCCTCTACAATATCTCCGTCATCACTATCAGTACTTATAGTAAACTGAGTAACCGTATATTTCAGATCGAAAGGAAAATCTTTAATCCAAGCAGCCACACCCCCCTGAGCTCTGAACGTACCAGCCGAAACATTTTCTCCACTGATAAATCCGCCAACCGTTGCCTGTGCTCCGGGTATCTGACGAACTCTGAATTGTGATACACCAGCTACTTTGCCATCAACAGACACAGTAATTTTGCAATCATCACTTTGCTGACCTACTCTGACATTGTATTTTCCTTTACCTATTCGGCTGATACTACCTCCCCCACCACTGATACTTACATTCACTTTGTCATCTCCAGCTCCGCTGGCTGCAATAGTAACCGGGTTATCTACACCTATATAAAGAACATTCATTTTATCAAGAGCTATTGAAGCATTAGAAGAACCCACTTCATACTCTACTTTTACTTCTTTTGTTTCTTCTTGTCCGGTTGTCTGATTAAAATATTTAATCGTTACAGGAATACTTTTGGCTCCAATTCCTTCAGCTACAAATTCTTTCAGCGCAAATCCTTCTTCACCAATTGGAACTACAGCTCCACCAATCGAAATAGTAGGCTTTGCTGATTTACTAAACGCTCCAACACCAGCTTTTATTTCAAGCTTTTGGCCTGGCATCAAATAATTTGAATTTTGACCCACAATAGCAGCGTAAGAATCAAACACAACTTCAACAGAACCAACTTTGTTATGACAGAACGCAACTACCTTATTTTCAGCAGTTTTGATGTCATTTTGGAACTTACTTAAGATAGTAAGACCAGCAACAGTTGGCACCATGTTAAAATATGAAATATCCCAATCTTTCGTTTTGCCATCACGGCCCGGAGGGTTTGATAGATCAATTTGTAACGAATTTTCGAACTCAGCTTTTATTTCTGGATTAATCCCCAATACATTGGTTTTATAATCTCCCAGCATTTTTAACAACTTCTTTCCTTCCCCTCCAGCTACCATCAATTTGGTAACTATATCAAGATTATCTTCTTTAAACTCTTTAGTAGGATCCGAAATACTTCCACCAGCTCTCTCCAGAATCTGGGCTTTCAGGCTGGTGATATAATCATACACATTTTTAGATAAGGCAACAACACTGTCCGCCTTCGGCAGCCAGATATTGGCTCTTTCAGCAGTTTCAGGTTTAGTTGTTTTCTCTTTCAACGATTTCATAATCGTTTCTGTAGATCTGTTAACTGTTGTGTTGGTATTTTCAAGACTTCTATTTACAGTTCTAAAAGCGTTGAGGATTTCGGATGATACGTTCAGAGCCAACAGTGCTGTAAGCACCAGGTACATGATATTGATCATCTTTTGCCGGGGCTCTTTAGGTAATGACATGTCTTCTTACGTTTAATTTTATTAGAATAGTGGCTTTTACTTTATGAAAGAGACTTTCTGTTCTCTTGCATACTATTAATTTTGTTTTAGTTGCGACCCTGCATGGCTGTAATCATGTTGCCATAAATACTGTTAAGGCGGCCTAAGTTAGTAGCAAGGCTACCGATCTGCTCTTGTACTTTTTTAGCATCTTCAGCGCTGTTAAGCATAGTAGCAGATGTTTCAGAAAGCTTACCATAGAATGCATTCAACGCTTTCAAATGGTTATTACTTTCCTGTAACTCTAATTCATAAATAGTATTTAAAGAAGACAAATTCTTTGTCAATACCTGTATCTGATCATGGAATTGCTTAGCACCCTCAGTAGCAGTATTAAAAGCTCCTACCGAAGAGGCTGCAGTAGTGTAAGCATCTTTTACTTTATCTAAAGTACCGGTTACTTCTCTTGTTTTTGCAGCAAACTCACCTGTAGCAGCTACCGTATCGGTAATACCGCCCAAACCAATTACAGTTGTATTTAATTGCTTAAAACCTTCACCTAATTTTTTCATTGTATCAGGTGTAATATCAGCTTCAAGCATCATCTTATCCATTGCGACAAATCCAGCTCTTGATTGAGCTCCTGCAACAGAAAACTGCTCTTCATCATGCGAAGCGTCTTTAACTGGAGGGTAAATGGCATATAAAATACCATACACAGAGAAGATGATTGCTTCAGTTGTTAAACCGATCCACAGCCACATGTCTGCGTCTGCGGCATGAGTGATTTTTCTGAGGGCACCCCAGATAACTAATGCGGCGCCAAAAGATACGCCTACGTCTACCCATTTACTTATTTTGGAAGGAATAGCTGCTGCCATAATCGGATTTTTTAAAAGGTTTTAATTTGATATTAAAATAAAAAAGAGAATAAGAGAGGACAGGCTAATAACTGTCCTCTCAATATATTATTATAAATAGCTTTAAATTATTTTTTACGGCCTTTAGCAGGAGCTGCCGGCAAATCAATCACACAACGGAAGCCAATGTAAGATTTGGTTGAATCCTGATACTCATAAGTGCTGGTTCCTGTCTGCAGGTAATAACCAACATCTTTCCAACTACCACCACGGATTATTTTACGCTTCATAAGGGGAGGATCATCATCTTTTGCATTCCAACGAACATCCGGGTTCATGTCATGCTGAAAGTTATTACGTCCCTCATAAAAAATAGAAGAAGTCCATTCTGCTACGTTTCCACTCATACAATAAAGACCATAATCATTCGGCCAGTATGAATCTGCACGGACAGTATAGAAACCACCATCTTCCGGATAGTTACCACGACCTGGTTTAAAGTTTGCCATTAAGCATCCTTTCTTATTTCGCAGGTAATAATTACCCCAAGGAAACATTGATTGAGAACGACCGCCACGAGCCGCATATTCCCACTGCGCTTCTGTAGGCAGGCGGAAATCAGACTCTTGAGTACGTTTCTTAGAATCAAGGAAAGAATTTAATAAATGAGTTCTCCACTCACAAAAAGCATTAGCCTGTTTCCAGTTTATACCAACAACAGGATAATTACCAAATGCAGGATGCGAGAAATATCTTTTTGTCATTGGTTCATTGTAAGAATAAGCGAAGTCACGGATCCAGGCCAATGTGTCCGGATATATCTGAACATCTTTCTTTACAATAAATTTTGACCGAGGTTTGCCGGCATTTTCTCTTTTTGCCGCTTCTTTAAGGTCAAATATTTCAGAATGAAAAGCAATTTTAGTAGGGTCAATTTCTTTTTTACCAAAAATTCTGTCATCAGGAGGAAGGATAACATCTGTACTGCTAAGTTGCTCCATTACTTTTGGATCACTCCATTTCATGGTTTTCATTTTAGCCCAATCAACATATTCGTTGCCATCGGAACCAGACTTTACATAACCCATTTTCCGGGCTACTACAGAGTCACGAACCCACTGAACGAACTGACGATACTCGTTGTTGGTAATTTCAGTAGCATCCATCCAGAAGCCACTGATTGATACAGAACGATTTCTTGCGCTGAATGCATAAGCAGGATCCTCATCACTAGGACCCATATGGAAAGTACCCTGCGGCACATACACCATACCCGGAGGCCGGGGAAGGCTGTACTTACCACCAGGATCAACACCATGCACCATTCCATCGTTAGGCAGGCTTCCGCCTTTGCTGTTTTTCTTTCCCAGAATGCCACAACTAGCCAACATTAACATGCAGGTAGCCGCAAATAGGGAGTAGTAAAGGTTTTTCATTTTCATACACTTAAGGGGTGTTGGGCAAATATAATGTTTTGAGTTATTTCCTGACACAACGTTAAAGTTTATTTTTTTAATTTAAAAGTGACTTATACGAGGTAAATTTTCAAACGGTGTACATGTTCGTTTTATTGTATTAACTTAAAATTAATTACTGCTTTTGAGCCTTGTTTATCAGTAACATAAGCTCTTTTGCGGAAAATACCGGGTTAAGGCAAGTGTAATTACGACATAAAAAAATGGAAGCTTTCGCTAACACTTGTTTGTTTGCCAACAAAGGATAACCAGATTCTTCTTTTTTTGTAGTCATTATTACCCGATGAGGGATATATTCTGCTAATACTTCTTTTAAAATGGCCGTCGTTTCAGTTCCAACAATTGCTATTTCCTGCGTTCCATCGGTTATTTCAAGTAATAAACTAGCCCAATTACCAAACGAAACAGGATACTTACTGATTGCATTGCTTAATGACGAAGTCATTTTCAAACATTGTTCGCTCCATTCTTTTTTATCAAATAGCAGGCCTAGCTTCCAAAGGTTATAAGCCATTACTGAATTACCAGATGGCACAGCACCATCATACATTTCCTTTTTTCTAACAATTATATCCTTCTGGTCTGCAGGAGTATAAAAAAAGAAGCCGGTTTCTTCCTCTGTAAAGTTCTGAATAACATTCTCCGCCAACGACTTTGCTTTTTCAATCCACTGTGTTTCTGCTGTGATTTCCTGTAGGTAAATCAAGGCCTCAATCAGAAAAGCATAATCATCTAAGAAGGCTGGAAACTTTGCCTTGCCCTCTTTGAATGTATGGTGATACTCATCAGCGCCTTTACCTTTAAAATTTGACAACAGGAAATTCATATTATCAATTGCCAGTTGCTTGTACTCTTCTTTTCCCGTTGCACTGTATGCTTTGCAACAAGCAGTATTCATCAAAGCGTTCCATCCCAGAATAATTTTATCGTCAAGCAATGGACGAATTCTTTTATTTCTTTCCTGCAAGAGTTTTTTATTGCCGTTAATCAGCAATTTCTTCAATTCATTAACAGGCCTATTTTTTCCGGCAGCAAATTCTTCAACAGCTTTTTTTGCCCGAAGAATATTTGTGTGTTCCCAATTACCGTTTTCAGAAACATCATAGTAAGCACAATACAGCTCAGCATCTTCACCTAAAACCTTCTTTACCTCTTCAAAACTCCATACATAAAACTTTCCTTCTACTCCTTCGCTATCTGCATCTAAAGCTGCATAAAAACCCTTTTGTTTTTCGGGCAACAATTCTCTTTGAATAAACTCCATCGTTTCTTCAATCACCTCTTTATATCTTATTTTCCTGGTTAATTGAAAAGCTTCGCTTAATACGGATACAAGCAACGCATTATCATAAAGCATTTTTTCAAAATGAGGAGCCAGCCATTCTGTATCGGTAGAATAACGGGCAAAGCCACCTCCAATCTGATCATAAATTCCCCCTTCTATCATTTTATCCAGAGAAAGTAATGCCTGCGTCAATGCTTCTTCATTTTTCGTAACATGATAATATCCTAAGAGGAACTGAATAGAAAAAGTCTGCGGAAATTTTGGAGCCTTGCCAAACCCACCCCATTCTTTATCAGCATTCTTTATAATATTTAGAAACGTTTCAGTGCAATTTTCTTTTGTAAAAGCATTATCTGTTTTTTGAAAACCAAAACTATTTGCCTTTAATAAATGCTCTGTTAGATTCTCTGACTGTGCATCTATTTCATGTCTTCTTTCTTTAAAGGCCTGACTTACGCTAAGCAATGTTTCCTGCCATGAGGGACGATTATAAGCTCTTTGCGGTGGGAAATAAGTGCCTCCGTAAAAAGGCTTTGCATCCGGAGTAAGGAATACATTTAAGGGCCAGCCGCCGCTCCCTGTCATTGCCTGCACTGCATCCATATAAATGTGATCTAAATCCGGCCTCTCCTCTCTGTCAATTTTGATATTGACAAAGTTTTCATTCATTAGCTTGGCCGTAGTCTCATCTTCAAAACTTTCTCTTTCCATTACATGACACCAATGACAGGCAGAATAACCGATACTAACCAGGATGGGCATATTTTCATCCTTTGCTTTTTGCAAAGCCTCATCGCTCCAGGGATACCAGTTTACAGGGTTATGTGCATGCTGCAACAAGTAAGGACTTGTTTCATCAATGAGTTTATTTGAAAATTTTTTCATTACTGATAAGATATTGAAATTGATGGATAAAATTTTACGAATAAAAAAAGACATCAATATTGATGCCCTTTTAACTATTTTATTATTTGCTTATTTATTCTTAGTAATTCCAGAAAGATAAATATCAAGAGCGGCAACCATACTTGGCATATGCGGTTGTGGTGCTTTTATGTCAAGTTTTAATCCGGCATCTTCTGCCGCTCTGGTTGTATTGCTACCAAATACTCCAATCACAGTACCATTCTGCTTGAATTTTGGCACATTATCGTACAAGCTCTTAATGCCGCTTGGAGTAAAGAAACAGATCATATCATAATTCTTTTTAGAAAGAATTTCTTTTACATCGCTACTTACACTGCGATACATAAATGCAAGTGTAAATCCACAATCGTTTGTCTTTAGCCAGTTTACTATTTCGTTGTCCTGCTGATTTTCGGAACATACATACAGGAATTTCTCATTTGCTTTATGTTTGGCAAACACTTCAAACAAACTCTTGTTGGTGCTATCTGCTCCGTAAAAAACCTTTCTTTTCCTATAAAGAATAAATTTTTGAAGATATAACGCTACTGCTTCGGTTATACAAAAATATTTGGTGTCCTGAGACACACTAATTTTCATTTCTTCACATACACGGAAAAAATGGTCAATTGCATTCCGACTGGTGAATATTACCGCTGTATAATTCTGTATGTCAATTTTCTGCTTGCGAAAATCCCTTGCATGAATACCTTCTAATCTTATAAATGGGTGAAAATCAAGCTCTACATCAAACTTTTTCGAAAGTTCAAAGTAAGGTGACTTGTCACTTTCGGGCTTGGGCTGGGTAATCAGGATTTTTTGAATTGTCATGGCTTGTAAATCGGTCTTTGATGCTCCGTTTTTAGTCATTGGTATTCCCTCTGAATTTAAAGTGCAAAGTTAAGCAGTTACATCGAACAATACCAACAAACCCCTGTAAACCAATAATAGAGGTGCAATTTCAAATGCACAGAAGTATAAAAAGAAGTGAAATGGGTTGACCTTTATTTGATTAGGAATAACAGAATAAGTAAGAATAAACCGGTATAAATATATTGCTGCCAATAAACACCATGAGATTGTAAGGCTGACAGAATAAATTCTTCCTTCACTAAATGCCAGCAAAATCAGAAATGGCAATAGCAAAATTCCAATCATTTTATTAATAATAAAAACAATAAAAATATAAGCGTCTGTTGCTTCTTGAATACCCAAAACCCAACCAGCTATTTTTAAACCCAAATATTTAACCAAATAAGCAATTGACAAACCTAGGCAACAATAAAAAAACATCCGCCAGAAATTGTCAACCGGATTTATTTTAAAGTACTCTAACAGGAACGTTATGTATAGGCCGCCACTGACAACAAAAAAACCATTCAGCATTAAAGACGGCAAAGGCGTTTGCATTAACTGTTCCCGAATTTGTGTTTGCTTCAATGTAGTTCTGAAGAAAACCATGAACAGATCACTAAAGTATTTCGGAAACAACTGACGAAGAACAGCAAAGACAATCAGTAAAAAAGTTAGCAGATAAAAAATGAATTCTTTACCCTTAAATATTTTTATAGACGAACCTTCCTTAGTAATTGGTTTTGTTTTAAAATCAAAATAAGTAATCCTTTTTAAAACCTGCCAGCTGAAAGCCGGAGAAGAAACTGAAACCGGCTGAACTAACCAACTACTATCAATTAACTGTCTTCTGAAAACAGAATCTGTTTGAGGCTGTACACTTATTGAATCTTTTCGAAGTAAAGAATCGATTTTGACAGTTGAATCCACATTGGAAACAATAAGAGTGTCTGCAGGAATCTGTGCAATACCACCAGCATTAGTCAACAAGAACATGAGTATGGGAAAAAGAAACCTCTTCACTTAAAAAATTATGCAGCAAATGTATTAAAGTACTGTGCCACTCTTTCATGAATTTTAAAAATAATTGACAAAGCCGAAGTGAATCTTGGACTGCCGCAAGTTCAGTTCCGTGTCATTTCTTTTACCTATTGCCCATGCCAGATTAAAAATCCCTGCTTTTGTTTCAAACGCAAGTCCTAGCCCTGTTCCAAAATAAGTATAGTTTAATTTCTGGACCTTACTTGCATCTCTTCCCCAACCACCATCTGCCAATACATAGAAATAGGAATTCTGACCTGCCAGGTAAAGCAACCTGTACTCCAGTGTAGCAATAGCAAACTGCGACAGATATTGGCTTTCTTCATCAAAACCCCGTAATAATTTGTACCCACCAATCTGAAATAATTCATTCCTGAAAATGCTGCCACTTTGAAACAGGCCAGCATTGATAGCAGCCTTCAACGTACTTTGCTTTCCCAACGGGAAGAAACGGGAAGCAATTGCCCGCACCCTAAATTGATAGGTTTTTAATTTCAAAGTATCATACAAAGTTTCAAAATCAAATCCAGGATCAGACGGGTCCTTCAACTCTGTAATTTCATTATTCTTCTTTATAGTTTTTGTGCCGACAGAGGTTATAACTCTTATTTCATTTCCATTTTTCGGATTAAAGCGATAATCAGTATTGTTAAACTCATAATCAATCCCCACTCCTGTTGAACTTACATCCGCAGCTTCAGGCAACCTTCTATTTTGAATAATAAACGGAGCATTGATACCGCCCAGGCTTACAATAGTTTGAGACCGCTGCAAAAAAACTTTCCCGGCTTGGTTATTATTCAAAACATACTGTGCTCCCAATTGAAAATTAATGTTGACAAAAGAACTATCCTTTCGGAAAATATCGAAACTAAGATCAAGACCAAAAGGCGATTTGAACAGGTAAGGATGCTGATAAACAAAATTCAATCGTTGCGATGCTACTTGTAATGCCTGAAAGTTCAACCCTATTGTTTCGCCGGAACCGAGAGCATTTTTAAGATTCAAATTTCCTTCTCCCGTTATCAATAATTTTTTAGAAGAAAGCTGGTCGTTATTAGGTAAAAACCCAACTATAAAATTTATCTGGCTGCTTTTTTTCTGTTTAAGATACAAATTAACAACTGAGCCTGTTGCTAATCTTGTCAAATCAGCAGGCCGTTCTTCTTCTACATAAGAGAGTTCTCCAATTTTTTTGCTGATGCGAAGCAATTTTTCTTTGCTGTAAACACTTCCATTGGGAATATCGAGATAGCGTTGCAAATAACCAGATGCAATTTTTGCATCACCATAAACCCGCAAGCTGTCAATTTTATATAATGGTCCCTTATTTACTTTTAGCAAAGCAGAAACCTTTTCTTCCATTAGCTGGATACTATCCAGGTACACTTTTGCAAAAGGGAATCCGTTGTTTTCAAGATAATTCAAAATTCTGTCCTGCCATTGAGCTACTTTGCTAAAATCCATCGGTGTATTGGTAAACACTTTTTCTCTCCAGGCTACTGCATTAAGCAGTTCCGGCTGAATGTATTTAGCATCTAAAATTGCCCATTTGTATGCTTCGCCAATAAACAAATTGATTACAGCATAGGTAGATTGATACTTTATACTATCCACTGAAGCAGTAACATAACCTTTCGATTGTAATTGATTTTGCAGGTTATTGATATAGCCTTCGCATTGCGACCTGTTGTCAAAACGGGTTTGAAGTCCTGTTATCCCGACAATAGTGGCAGAATCCTTATCCACTCCGGTGACATACAACTTATAAGTATTTTGAGCTGATGCAGAAACACACAGCAGCAAAAGAACAAGAACCGATATTTGCAGTCTGAATTTTATCACCTCATCCCCTGCCCTTCTCCAAGTTGGAGAAGGGAGAATGGTGCTAAATTATTCATTAAATCTCAAATTAAATTGGCAGGTTTACCTGCCGCAAAACATTTATTAATTTAACCTGATGGCAGGCATATACATTCATATTCCATTTTGTAAACAGGCTTGCCATTATTGCAATTTCCACTTCGCCACTTCGTTGCACTATAAAGAAGATTTTATTAAAGCCTTGCTGAAAGAAATTTCGTTACAAATAGGTTATTTGGATGGTGAAACTGTAGAAACTATTTATTTAGGAGGTGGCACACCGTCGCTATTGAATATTGAAGAATTAATATTGATATTATCTACAATAAACCAAGCCTTTGAGGTAGAAGATAATGCCGAAATAACATTTGAAACAAATCCTGATGATATTACAGAAGAAAAATTAGTAAACTGGAAGAAAGCAGGTATTACAAGATTAAGCATTGGGGTTCAAAGTTTTTTTGAAGAAGATTTAAAATGGATGAACCGTGCACACAATGCTGAGCAGGCAATGCAAAGTCTTCAGTTAGCTATAGATCATTTTGACAATATCACTATCGACCTGATCTATGGCCAGCCGGAGCTCACCAATGAAAAATGGAAACATAATGTTGCTACAGCAATTGCATTAAACATTCCGCACTTATCATGTTATGCATTAACAGTGGAACCTAAAACACCGCTGGACAAAATGATAAAGCTGAACAAGAGTAAAGATGTAAATCCTGACAATCAATCTGAGCAATTTTTACTGTTGATGAAATGGCTGTCAGAAGCAGGTTATGAGCATTACGAAATTTCTAATTTTGCCAAACCAGGATGGCGAAGCCGGCACAACTCATCTTACTGGCAAGGTAAAAAATATCTCGGCCTTGGACCTTCGGCACATTCATTCAATGGAAAAGAGCGGCAATGGAATATTGCCAACAACAATACTTATATCGCTTCCATCAATTCAACTACAATACCTGCAGAAATAGAAATATTGACCGAAACACAAAGGGTAAATGAATATATAATGACTTCGCTTCGTACAATGGAAGGATTGAAAATGGAAAACATTTTATTTACTGAAGCTATTACAAAAGAGGAGTTGAATAAAAAAAGTCAGCGATTTATTAATGCAGGATTAATACGTATTCAAAACGATACGTTGATACTGACGATGGAGGGAAAACTATTGGCAGACGGCATTGCGGCTGACTTATTCTTTTGAGGGCTATTTAAACTTTTGGAAAAGATACCGGAGTTTGTCCCGTTCTTGAAACGGGATCAAGTCCGGTATGACGTACTAGTTGACTATAATCATTAAATAGCAACACCAACACTTATCCGAATCAATTATTTTAAATTTTTGTTTTCTGATGCGTATGTTTCCAGTAGTCAAAAAGTTGTTTTCCGGCAAGGCAGAGCACCATGATTAAAATGGCGGCGGGAGCAAATCCATGGTAAGAAAGTGGCATAGGGTGTGTTTTAAAGATTTCAACTCACAAACTCCGAATCACAGTTCTATACATCAGACTAATACCTCTTCTATACGTTTAAACCCTTCCTGCGGTTTAACATTTTCCCATAATATCTTATAGACAGTTTCAGCTATTGGTATTACTGCATCTACGGACTTGTTTATATTATAGATGCATTTTGTCGCATTATATCCCTCAGCCACCATATTCGTTTCTTTAATAATAGTTTCTACTGATTTGCCTTTACCAATTAAAGCTCCAAAAGAACGGTTACGGCTGTATAGTGAATAACAGGTTACAAGCAGATCACCAAGATATACGGAGGCAGCATAATTGGGAGTTTTTCGATGTGTGATCGGATCTTCTTCGCTGTCATGCTCTCCTACTGTGATATGTTCTACACCGAATTTTTTAAGAAAGCCTGCCATTTCATCTGCCGCATTAGCGATGTAAACACTTAAAAAATTATCGCCATAATCCAACCCATGAGCTATTCCAGCACCTAAGGCATAAATGTTTTTTAATACCGCCGCATATTGAACTCCAAGAATATCATGGTTAACAATTGTACTTAAATAAGGTGTGGTAAAATGCGAAGCAATTTCTGATGCAGCAACAACATCATTACCTGAAAAAGTGAGGTACGACAATTTCTCCTGGGCAACTTCTTCAGCATGACAAGGCCCAAGCACTGCAAAATAATTATCTAACGGAAAATCAAATTCCTGCTGCAAATAATAATTTAATAATATGTCCTTGCCAGGTAATAATCCTTTAATGGCTGAAATCACTTTTTTACCTTCCCAATCTTTAGCTTCTAATTTTTCAAATGCAGCTGCAGCATACGCCGATGGCACTGCTATTACTAATGCATCAGAATTTTTAATGACTTCTTTTATATCAGAAGATATTACCAATAGTGAAGTATCAAATTTTGCTGCAGAGAGATAATGCGGATTAAAGCCTTGTTCTTTTATATGCTGAGCTGTGTCCTGCTTTCTTACCCACCAGTTAACGGTATGGTTATTATCCGTCAGCATTTTTGTTAATGCTGTTGCCCAACTACCACTGCCAATAATTCCAAATGTCATACCCAAACTTAATTAAATAAAAATTAGCCGCCAGCTATGATTTGCAGATACTTAGTAGCAACTAGTTACCCTATTTCAATACAAAGAGATTTACAACGAAAGAATTTTTTATTTTTCAAACAATTTATCTTTTGGAACTACATTCACTTTCATTCCATTCTTCAATGTTTTACTAATAGCATTATACGGGCCAATTACCACTTCATCTCCTTCTTTTAACCCACCCAGTATTTCAATATAATTTATATCCTGAATGCCTGATCGTACAACAGCCTTTCTAACTATGCCATCTTTATCCAGTACAAAAACTACTTCTTCCAGTTCATCTGACACTATTAATGATAAATCGTTTTCATTTTCACCCTTCACTTCTTTTTCCTCTTTCTTCTTGTCGGCCATGCTCTGATCACTTCCTTTTACTCTTGCATTAACGGCAGTAATGGGAACAGCCAGCACATTATCCACTCTTTTCGTTTTAATATCAGCACTTGCATTCATGCCAGGACGGAAAGGAAACGTCTTACCTGCAAGATCACTATACGAATTTTTATCAAGACGAATCCGCACTTCATAATTAGTTACATCGTTTGACGTCATTGCACCTAATGAAGTTTTGGTGCTGCTGGCAATTTTTGTAACTACGCCTCTGAATTTTCTATTATTATAAGCATCCACTTCCACATCGGCAGAATCGCCGATATTGATTTTCACAATATCATTTTCCCCTACATCTACTCTTACTTCCAGCACAGACATATCTGCCACAGTCATCATTTCAGTTCCTACATTAAAACTGCTTCCTGCCACACTTTCACCTTTTTTTATTTTTAGTGATGAAATAACACCATTCATTGGAGCAACAATGGTAGTCCTGCTTAAGTCTTTATTAGCCTTGCTTAAACCTGTTTGAGTAGATTGGACGCCTGCCTGTAAACTTTTAATAGTCTGCAATGCAGCATTGTAATTAGCTAAAGCTGACCGATAAGAACCTTCAAACTGCTCCAATTCCGCTTTTGAAATTACTTTCTGATTATATAATGTCTGATTACGATCTAAAGCTTGCTTAGCAAGATCAAGATTTGATTTTAAGGCCTCAATAGAAGCTTTACTATTATCAACCGTAGCAACAGATTGATTTACTCTTGACGCTGCCTCGTCTCTTTGCAAGGAATATATGTCTGCATAAATACGGGCTAGTACAGTTCCCTTTTTAACACTATCGCCTTCTTGCACATATAACTCTGTAATCTGTCCGGAAATATCTGGGCTGATTTTTACTTCCGTTTCAGGATAAATTTTACCACTGGCATTTACAGATTCGACAATAGTTCTCTTAGTTACTTTTTCAATCGCTACCTTTTCTTCTTTCTTACCACCCCAAAACCTTTTAACAGCAAAAAATATTACTGCAAGTACTGCTACAATTATTAAAATCCATTTTAATCTTTTATTCATAAACGCAAATTAGAAAATTAGAAGATGTGGAAATGTGAGAATACATTAAAGTTTCAAACCCTGGCCTTTATAAAATTCAAGCAACTTCATTTTAAACACATAATCGTATTGTGAATATAAAAGTTGAATCTTTGCCTGTTGCAATGTGTTTTGAGAAGTAATTAAATCATACGTTGAAAGCAGGCCCAATTCATATCGCTTTGATGCAAAATCATATGCCTTGGCAGAAAACTCAACCGTTTTTTTATTTGCATTGAATGACTGTAACGCAGCCACAGCATCATTATATGCTTTATAAATATCTTGTTTTAAGGTAAAACTATTTTGCTCTTTCTGTAATTCGGTCTGCCTTAGCTGTAGTTTTGAACGATTCCATTGTGTACGTAAACTGCTGCCATTAAAAATCGGAACGCTTAGCGACAAGCCAACAGATTGTCTGAAGTTTCTAGTAAATTGATCAAAATAACTCACATTTCCATATGAATACAAGTCAAATGGAGATAATGGAAATACCTGATAAGGTGTTCCGCTAACAGAAACAGTACCTACTGGCGCATTTATTTTGGTGCTGGATTTTATTTCAGATGCCCTGCTGTTAAAAGTAGTACCCAAACTTCCGAACAATGAAAATGTAGGATACATTGAGCCTCTGGAAACTTCCACCCCTTTTTTTGCAGCCATCACATTTAGGATATCAACTTTTTGCTGGGGTAAACTATTTATTGCCAGCTGATATACTGCATTCGGTTGTAAATCCCCAAGAGATTCAATGGGAATCAAATCAACTGGCGGCGTAACTATATCAAACGCTGTTGCCGCATCCAGATTCAACAATGCTTTCATTTGCAATAAAGCCTGACTGGCAGTAATCTGTGCACTAATCAATGCAGAACTATCACTGGCTAAAACCGATTCTAAATTTACCGCATTCAATTCAGGAAGCTTCCCCGCATCAACCTGTTTTCTGGTACTTTCTAATTGTGCTTTGGTCTGTTCTACTCTTGACTTTGCCAATGTAATTTGCTCCTTTGCAAGTAAAGCTTGTAAATAAGCTACGGCTACATTCAACGCAACATCATTCTTTGCTTTTTCAAGTCCTTCTTGCCTTGCTTTCATGGTAAGGTCATTCATTGCAATTGTATTCCTTTTTGTAAACCAGTTAAATACATCAACTCCAGTTTGCAATGAGTAGCCATTATTTAAATAACCGGCTGTTATTAAACTAAAAGAAGTTGGATCCTGATTACGTCCTGAACTGTAGCTAAGATTACTGCTAAAATTCAACCCGGGATATTGCGATTGTATACTCTGATAAAGGTCAAGCTCTGCAAACCTGATTTGCAGATCAGCCTGACGAACAGAGATATTATTCTGCATGGCATATTCCACGCATTTTTGAAGATCCCATTTTTCAACAACCGCAGGTGTTTCCTGCGCCGTAATTGAACTATTGATTACCAATAATGTAAATAATAATGTACCCAGTTTCATATTCAGCAAAAATAATTGAATTGAGCTGCCTGATTGATGATTTTTTATAAGTGGGAGTAATGGACGGTGTGGCTCTTTTGTAAATTGTAGCTTATAATGAATATTAGAATAACTAATCCCAGATTTCTTTAAAATCAATATCAGCCATGCAATCGTCAATAGTAAACAAATGCTGAATATCCTTCCCCCTTGCCGTCATTTTATATTGTTCTTTTATAAGCTCATATACTTCTACTTCCTCAAGATCAGGATCAACTATTATATAATAAGGTATTCCTTTAGCTTGATAAACAGGAAATTTGGTAAACCTGTCTTTGGCCGCAGTAGCAGGCGATAAAATTTCAACAACTAATGCCGGAGGAAAATCTAAATATTTTTTTGAAATCTCTCCGCACACAATCAGCATATCGGGTTGAAAAATTGTATCATCTTCCACCTTGTAATCAATGGGCTGATAAACTTTACATTTTTTGCAATTTTTTAATTTCATCCTAAACTCTGCATGTATGTTACCTGCCAGCGTTTGGTGCTTAGGCACCGGTGCCGGGCTCATTGCATAAGGAACCCCATCAATAAGCTCCCATTTACCTTCCCAATGAACATAATCATCGTAAGTATAATGTGGCAATATTTTTACAACTCCGCTCATTTCACCTTAAAGTTACGTATTACAAAATACAAAGCAATAAACCCTGCCAGCACACTGATACTTGTTAATGCCAATTGAGGTTCATTTATGGCAATCATTGTTCCCACAAATATGTAAGCTATGATAAATAATATTGGCAGCAGCGGGTATAGTTTCATAGAATAGATGCCCGTTCCATTTAAATGTGCTGTTTTTTTGCGAAGTACAAAAATAGTAGCAGCGGAAGTGGCCATTCCAATAGAATCAAGGAAAATGGTAAAACTCAGAATCTTTTCAAACTTGTCTGCAAAAAACAAAACAACCACACACATGGCAGCAAAAACTGTTAGGCTTACTGTCATTACATCTTTCTTTTTATCTTTCTTTTGAAAAATCTTTGGTAAAATACCGTCAGTACTCATGGCATACATAACTCTTGGATTGCTGAGCAATAAAACATTTACATAAGCCAGCACCGCCAGGAATAATAAAATAGAAGAAGCATACTTTCCCGCAGTGCCAAACATTTTTTCGGCAACCACAGAAGCTATACCCGATGTTTCTTTAAGTTCATTAAACCCAATCACTTTTACATACGCATAACTTACTAATAAGTAAAGACCGATAATAATGATGATACCGGTAAAAATTCCTTTGGGAATATTCTTTTGCGGATTCACCACTTCTTCACCAAAATTGATGGTTTGCTGATAACCACCATACGTAAATGAAGTGGCTTTCAACGCTACGCCAAAAGAAAGCAATAAAGCTGCAGCTGAGGTTTTACTTTCATCAACAACAACAGGTGCAATGCTATGCACTTCAGGAAAAAATAAAGCAGCGATGATCACCAACAACATTGCGATTTTAATAACCATCAG
Source organism: Chitinophagales bacterium (assembly GCA_038257235.1). GTDB lineage: Bacteria > Bacteroidota > Bacteroidia > Chitinophagales > Chitinophagaceae > JJ008. The sequence continues at coordinate 6,506 of JBBSJN010000001.1, read as the reverse complement.
CACATTTTGTGTCTGCGAACTCATTCTTAGCCCCAGTAGATTAACGCCATAAAAAAGAATAATGGCAAACATGGCTACAAATGGCTTCCACTTTTCCACATTGGCTGCTTCAAAAAGTAAAGGAGAAATATATTCGCTGCCAATTAAAGCAACACCAGATAAAGATGCTGCATTTGAAATCAGAATAATTGCATTGATACCAAATGCCAATGAGGGATGATAGGCATAAGAAAATATTTTGTAATAGCCACCTGTAACAGGATAGCGGCTACCAATCTCAGCATAGGTTAATGCTCCGCAAATGGCAACAAGGCCAGCAACAACCCAAGCCGCAAAGAAGATGGTGGGTGTAGCTGCTGCCTGCGCTGCATCTTTCGAAGTACGGAAAATACCAGTACCAATTACGAGTCCTATAACGATCATTGTAAGGGAAAAGAGACCCAACTTGTTCTTTGCAATCATGGCTTGAAGATACAGAGAAAACACCCTAATTTTACCGCCATCTAATTCCATTTTCCATGAAAAAAATTATACTTTTTGTTTTCTTTTCTCTTATTATTTCTATAAGCTATAGCCAGGAAACAATAAATGATTCTACGAAAATTCTTGACGAGGTAACTATAAAAGCTTTTGAGCAAAACATGAGCATAAGGAATTCTACTGCTACGGTAAAAATCATAGAATTCAATAATGGTGACCGGAATAACAAAACATCATTGGTAAATGGATTTAATACAATAGCCGGTGTAAGAATGGAAGAGAGAAGCCCCGGTAGCTATCGTATTAATATAAGAGGCAGTTCTCTCCGTTCCCCATTTGGCGTAAGAAACGTAAAAGTTTATTGGAACAATATTCCATTAACGGATCCGGGCGGCAATACTTATTTTAACCAACTGGCATGGAATAATTTTTCTTCCATCGAAATTTTTAAAGGACCAGCAGGAAGTATGTACGGAGCCGGTACCGGCGGTTTAATCCTCGTCAATAATTTCGATACCTGGAAACCCGGAGCAAGTCTTGAATATGTTACAGGCAGCTACAATCTGCAAAACATCTTTACTTCTGTTGCATTTGGCAAAAAAGCCCGCCTGAATGACGTTGTCGGGCAGGAGAATAAAAATCAGATTACCTATGCCCACAATGAAACTGATGGCTATAGACTACAAACTAAAATGCGGAGAGATAATTTTTCCTGGCAATCGCAACTAAAACTATCAGACAAACAGCAACTATCAGCAGCTGTTTTATTTACCGACTTATTTTATGAAACTCCCGGCGCATTAACATTGGCCGAGTTTACTGCTGATCCAAAAGCAGCGAGGCCAGCCGCAGGTGCTTTCCCTTCGGCAGTAAACGCAAAAGCAGCCATTTATCAGAAAAATATTACAGCAGGATTTACAAACGTTTATCACATCACTAATTCGTTCAAAAATTCAACGACTTTATACGGTGCTTTTTCACAAATAAAAAATCCGGCCATTCGTAATTATGAAAGAAGGAATGAACCCGGTTTTGGCGGACGTACTTTTTTCACTTATAAAAAGAAAGATGAAAATGCCAATGAATTGCAATTGGTAGCCGGCAGCGAATTTCAACAAGGATATTTCAATACACAGGTTTCAAAAAACAAGAATGGCAACCCTGACACCCTTCAAACAAACGATGATATTGATTATACTACTTATAATTTTTTTGTGCAGGGAGATATAAGTCTTAATAAAAATTGGTTTATCAATACCGGCATCAGTCTGAATAAAACAAAAGTAAATTTTAGCAGACTGAATCAATATCCGGTATTAAAACAAACCCGCAGGTATAAGAATGAATTGGCTCCACGGATTTCATTAAAAAAATTATTTGCAAATGATTTTGCCTTGAAAGCAACTGTATCAAGAGGCTTTTCTCCACCTACAGTTGGTGAGTTATTGCCATCAACAGGTGTTATCAGCACAGATCTTGAAGCCGAATATGGCTGGAATTATGAACTTGGACTTAACTATAGTTTAGGAAGATGGAAACACAGGTTTGATGTTGAAGTAACCGGATTCCATTTCAAACTGAATAATGCACTGGTACAGCGAAGGGATCTTTCAGGTGCTGATTTTTTTGTGAATGCGGGAGATGTGAAGCAAAAAGGGATTGAATCACAGATTCATTATACACACCAGGCTTCCTCCGTTTCATTGTTAGATTATTTGGCTATAACAATTGCACATACTTACAACCATTTCCGATACGGCAGTTTTATAAAAGGCATTAATGATTTTTCCGGCAAAACGGTTCCATCCGTTCCGGCTACTATATTATCAGCCTTAGCTGATGTTCAACTAAAGAACGGTATCTATTCAAATATTACTTACTACTCGGCTTCAAAAATTTTTCTGAATGATGCAAACACTGCATCAGCAGAACCATATTATCTGCTCGGCTGCAGAGCAGGATGGAAAAAAACATTGCAGCGCAAATACAAATTTAATTTTTATGCAGGAGTTGATAACCTGTTGAATGAAACCTATAGCTTAGGTAACGATATCAATGCCGCTGCCAACCGCTTTTACAATGCTGCTCCGCCAAGAAATTATTATGTGGGAATTTCTTTTCAATGGATTAAATCAACAACTAAATAATCCGATTAATAACTTACCGCAGGACAAGCCAGTTTTCCTTTACTACCCGGCCTGAATATAACACCAACGGAGATTGTCTGATAGTGATCGTTTTGATCAGGATTCGTGGACTTACTAAAACCATCAAGGTAATCGGTGAACATTAGCCTGTAGGCTGATTCTGCATAAACGGCAAGAGTAGGAGAAAATCCATACCGTACACCAGCACCCACCGGCACTACAGGAATAATATTGGGAGTACCATGTTCCTGATCATCTGCTATATTTTGCAATATCTCTGCACTTTCAGCAAAATAGTCTGGATTAAAATTACTGGCATCGCTTTTTATGTTTAAGAAACTAATACCGACACCTGCCATCAGATAAGGAGAAAAACCAATGTTCTTATAATTTGTTCTTAAAGGATTCCAAACTACTAGCTCCGACAATTCGATTACCGGTGATTTGAAAGTAAAGTTCCGCTGCTTTCTGAATGCAGGATTATCGTAGGCTGCATCATCGCCCCGTAGTCCTCCAATAGCCAGGTTTGTTCTTGCCAAAAAAGAAGGACTTAAAATAAGGCTTCCATGTAACTGAAATCCTGCTTTCATGGTTTTATAAGATCCAAAACTACTCGGTGTTAAATCTCCCTGATAAATAGTGCTGCTGATGCCAGCTCCTATTTCAAATCGTGGAAGCACAAGCTGAGCATTGACATAATTACCATTCACCAGAACAAAAACAATAAAAACGGCAACTATTTTTCTTTTTATTATTATAATCATATTTTTTGTTTCAAAAAGAAAAGAATCATTCTCTGTTTATTACAATAAAAGCAGGCCGTTATTGGAAACGAGAAAAAATAAATTATCGGGATTAAATAAAAAACGGCTGAATTTAATTTTGATTATTACCCACTATGTTAAATAATTCAGGAAATTTTAGAATTGCTGTATAAAACCCTGATTTTAGACTGACCGTATGAATACTGCAAAGTTTATTCCAAAGAATAAAATTTCAGATTTAAATATTTATTTCTGAAAAGATATATCCTCTCCCTACATTTGCAGCGATTTGGTTTCCGGCATAATAACCGGAATTAAAAGGGAAGTCAGTCAAAATCTGACGCTATCCCCGTAGCTGTAAGCTCCCCGCCCCCAGAAGCCTGCCTGTTGGCAGACAGGGGGAGGAAAAATCAGTTTTCTTCATACCACTGTCCTTTTAAAAAATGGATGGGAAGGTAAAACTGATGAAGTAAGCCAGAAGACCTGCCACATCAAGCAAACAACATTCAGCTTTCGGGTGAAAGGCATGAGATGTAAAAGTCGAAGGACGTTTATATTTCTATCTCTTATTTACACGGAAGCAGTCACAACAAAAAATTCATTAATAATGAAAAAACATTTTTTTGTAGTGGCTGCTGTCATTATCAGCAGTCAGTTAAAAGCTCAGAGTCAGCCCCGCAATGGCGGGGACACCACCAGTACTTCATTAGATGAAGTGGTTCTTACAGCCAACAAGTATCCAAACAAAACATCACTCACTGGTAAAGTAGTTAGTATCATTACCAGGGAGCAACTTGAAAGAAGCGGTGGCAAAGATTTATCACAATTACTAACAGAACAGGCAGGAGTGTTTATTGGCGGAGCCAACAGTAATGCAGGTAAAGATAAAAGTGTTTATTTACGTGGTGCCGGGGTTGGGCATACGTTGATAACTATTGATGGGATTCCGGTTTATGACCCATCTGGTATCGGCAGCAATTTTGATATCCGTAATCTGCCTTTAGCAAATATTGAACGGATTGAAATATTAAAAGGAAGTCAATCTACATTGTATGGAAGCGATGCAATTGCAGGAGTTATCAATATCATAACAAAAAGGTCTTCTGCCAAGCCAATAGCAGGCAATGCACTACTTAGCTATGGCAGTAATAAAACTTTCAGGACCAATGCAGGTGTCAGTGGAAAATCAGGGATGATTGATTATAATGCTGCATTATCTTTTCACAACACAAAAGGCATTAATGAAACGATTGATAATAATAATTCTGTTCCAACAGACAAAGATGGTTTTCAGCAAACTGGTATTCAGTTAGGGTTAGGCATACAACCTTCAGATAAAATTTATATACAGCCATTCTTTCGTTATAGTAATATAAAAGGTGATATTGATCAGGGAGCTTTTACTGATGAACTGGATTATACCTATCAACAAAAAAGTTGGCAGGCCGGGGTAAGAAATGAATTCAATATTGGAAAATCAAAACTAAACATACTTTACAACTACAATAATATCAACCGGCTTTATACTGATGATTCTGTAAAAAGCAGGAACGGATATGATATTTGGTCGCAGGGCATTTATAAAGGAGCAGAACATTTTGCAGATGCATATATGCATATTCCATTGAGCAACCAGACAAAACTGACTGCCGGGGTGGATTACAGGTCATCAGTGTCGGATCAGTCATATTCTTCTGTTGGCTTTTTTGGACCATATAAATCTGATTATGCAAAAGACAGCCTGCATCAAAATCAATTTGGTATATATGGTGCGATGAACTGGAATTCTACATCAGGTTTCAATCTTGAGCTGGGAAGCCGTGTAAATTTCCATTCCGAATATGGAAGTTATGCAGTGTTTAATATTAATCCTACTTATTTCATAAATAAAAAACTAAAATTATTTGCCAATATTTCATCAGCTTACAGAACACCTTCGTTGTATCAGCTTTTTTCGGAATACGGAAACACCGATTTAAAACCTGAAGCAGGCATTACAACGGAAGCTGGTTTACAATACTTTTCTGCTGATAATAAATTTACCGGCAGAGCTGTTACTTTCAACCGCAATGTGAATGATGTGATCTTCTTTTATTTCAACAGCGTTACATTCCAATCACAATACATCAATCAGGACAAACAAAAAGATAACGGGTTTGAGTTGGAAACAAGTTACAAGATCAATAAAGGAACGACAATCAAAGCATTTTATACTTATGTAACCGGTGAGATAACTACACAGAAAAACGGGAAGGACACTACTTATAATAACTTACTTCGAAGGCCAAAATCAAGTATCGGGATCAACATTGGCAGCCAGCTTTGTAAAAACTTATATATCAGCAGCAACTTTATGAGTGTAGGCAAAAGGAAAGATGCTTACTTTGACAATACAACTTTTGCAACGGTCAACGCCACTTTGAAAAATTATGTTCTGTGGGATGTTTATGCTGAGTATGGTTTGCTGAAAAATAAACTGAAGCTATTTGCAGACATTAGAAATATAACCAGCAGCAAATACACTGAAATAAGTGGCTTTAATACACTTGGCTTTAATGGTAGTGGTGGAATTCGTTTTACATTTTGATAAATCTGTATCATGAGCTTACAGGAAACAAAAAACTGCCCACGGTGCAAAGAACCATTTGAATGCAAACCTGGCAACATTGCACAATGCCAATGCTATGGCATAAAGCTTACAGATGAGCAAAAGGCTTTTATTGAGCTTCGTTATAATGATTGTCTTTGTACTACCTGCCTCACCACATTGCAAAATGATATAGAGCTGTTTAAAGAAAAATATATTTACCGTTGATTTAAAATAGAAGGTGGCAGAATATTGTCCCCTTCTATTTTACTTATCCTACTTTTGCCAAAATCTTTTTATGGCGATAGATTTCAACAAACTGCTTACTGTAACATTCACCTTATTTGCCGTAATAGATATAGTTGGCTCGGTGCCTATTTTAATTACGCTGAAACAGAAAATGGGTGGCATTAATGAATTTAAAGCCACATTGATCTCTGGTGCATTGATGATCCTTTTTATGTTTATCGGGGAGGCCTTTTTAGGAATTCTCGGTCTCGACATCAGCGCCTTTGCTGTAGGCGGTTC